>DVLP01000317.1 GCA_018715445.1 Candidatus Avipropionibacterium avicola
GGGCATCGCTGATCTCGCCGGTGGCCCCGGCCAGGCAGACCAGCGAGTTCAGCTGTTCGCGCCGGGTCTGGACGAGATCGCTCCCCTGCTCAGCGCCCGGATCGCCGCCGAGGTCGAGCGTCGGATCATCACCCCCTACCTGGCCAGGGACGACTGGTGGTGGCTCGGACAGGTCGACCACCCCATCAACAACTGGAATCCGTGGATCAACCTCAACACCCTGATCGCGACCCTGCTGGTGGTGCAGGACCCACAACGACGTCTCGAGCTCGTCCGCCGCATCGTCCACTCCCTCGACGCCTATCTGGCCGACATGCCGACCGACGGTGGCTGCACCGAGGGTCAGGGCTACTGGGCGGTGGCGGCCTCCAAGGTCGTCGATGCCGCCGTCATCCTGGACGAGGTCACCGGCGGCTCCCTGGCGGCCACCACCCTGCCCCAGATCGTGGCGTCGGCCCGCTACCCGGTCGCCATGCACATCGCGGACCGGGCGATGGTCCAACATGCCGACGGCAACGCCCGGTGTGACCAGAACCCGCAGCTGCTGTATCGCTACGGCCGAGCCGTCGACGACACCGACCTGCAGCGGTTCGCCCTGTTCCTGCGGGACCGCCCGATCGAGCGCGGGACCGGGCTGGCCAACCTGTGGGACCGACTGTGCGAACTGTTCGACCACGAGTTCCACGACCAGCCGGTCGGCACCGATGCGCCGTACCCGGCGGTCTCCTGGTTCGCCACCACCGAGGTCCTGGCGGCCCGGGAACGCTCCGGCAGCCCGGATGGTCTGTTCCTCGCCGTCAAGGGTGGCCACAACGAGGAGGACCACAACCACAATGATGTCGGCAGCTTCTCGATCGCCCTCGACGGGCGCCCCCTGGTGATCGATGCCGGGGTGAACGACTACACCGCCCAGACCTTCGGGCCCGACCGCTACGCCTTGTGGACCATGCAGTCCGGCTGGCACAACCTGCCGCGTATCAACGGTCAGGACCAGCAGCCGGGTGAACGCTTCCGCGCCACCGCGACCACGGTGTCCGGAGTGGACGGCCCTGACACCGACACGGTCGGGTTCAGCACCGAGCTGCGCCAGGCCTGGGGCGAAGCTGCCGGGGTCGAGTCCTGGCAGCGCGAGCTCGTCCTCGACCGCCGGGCCGATCGGATCCGACTCACCGATCGCTGGGAACTGTCGGCCACCACGGGACTCGACCTGCCCCTGGTCTGCGCCGCCGAGCCCCACCCTGACGGTGAACGGACCCGGATCGGTGACCTGCTGGTGGAGCACCCTGGTCTGACCGGGACGGTCGAGGTGCAGCCGATCCCGGCCGGCGATCGACTCGAGCCGACCTGGGGATCGCAGGTGTGGCGTCTGGTCCTGACTCCGGCCGCGGTGGAGGCACGCGGCAGCTGGGTGTTGACCTTCACCCGCGGCTGAGCCTGCCGGTAGTCTCACCCCGGTGAGCTCCACCAACGGATCGGTCTTCGTGTCACGGCTGCGAAGCCTGCCTGTCATCGACGCCGAGGGCGACGAGGTCGGCAAGGTGCGCGATGTCGTGGTGCAGTCACGGACCGGGGGTCGCGCACCCCGAGTCCGCGGCTTCGTCGTCGCCCTCTTCGCCCGTCACCGGATCTTCATCCCGATGGCCCGGGTCCGCCACATCGACGGCATCCAGATCACCATCAGCGGTACGGTCAACACCCGCCGGTTCACCCGGCGCGACTTCGAGACCCTGGTCTACGGCGACCTCTTCGACACCCAGGTCGGGCGGGCCGACACCGACGGGCAGTACCTGGTCTTCGACGTCGCGATCCGCGAGGTGCGCAGCTGGGAGTGGGAGATCACCGAGATCGCGGTCCGCGAACGCAGCAAGACATTCGGGCGTCGCGGCCACATGGTGATCCTGCCGTACAACGAGGTCATCCTGCCCCGCGCCGGAGGTCGGGCGAGCGACGCCCTGGCCGCCGAGATGGAGGACATGCACGCCGCCGACGTCGCCAAGCAGCTGCACGACCTGACCCCCCAGCGGCGGGCCGAGGTGGTCGCCGTGCTCGACGACGAGGTGCTGGCCGATGCGTTGGGTGAGTTGCCCAATGACGACCGGGTCGAGTTGTTGGGCCAGCTCGACAACGAACGGGCCGCCGTCGTCCTCGATGCCATGGATGCCGATGATGCGGTCGACCTGGTCAACGGGCTCCCCTCCGAGCGGGCCGAGGAACTGCTC
Organism: Candidatus Avipropionibacterium avicola; assembly: GCA_018715445.1. Lineage (GTDB taxonomy): Bacteria > Actinomycetota > Actinomycetes > Propionibacteriales > Propionibacteriaceae > Avipropionibacterium > Avipropionibacterium avicola. Next base: position 2,220 of record DVLP01000317.1, read on the forward strand.
GGCCTGATGAATCCGCAGGAGGCCCAGGACCTGCGCCGCCTGATGACCTACGAGGAGTCGACGGCCGGTGGTCTGATGACCCCCGAGCCGGTGATCGTCCCCACCGACGGGACCGTCGCCGATGCGCTCGCCCTGGTCCGCAACGAGGAGCTCACCCCGGCCCTGGCCGCAATGGTCTTCGTCAGTCGTTCGCCGCACGACACCCCCACCGGCCGCTTCCTGGGCGGTGTCCACATCCAGCGGCTGCTCCGCGAACCACCCTCGACCCTGGTCGCCTCGCTGGTCGACACCGATCTCGAGCCGATCCAGGACGACACACCGCTCACCCAGATCGCGCGCTACTTCGCGGTCTACAACCTGGTCACCGCACCGGTGGTGGACAAGCAACGTCGCCTGATCGGGGCCATCACCGTGGACGACGTGCTGGACCACATCCTGCCCGTGGACTGGCGCGACGACGAACTCGACGAGATCGACAGCGAGGAGGAGGTGACCGATGCCGTCTGACGAGTCACCCGAGAGTGCACGCAGTACGCGGAACCGTCGTCAGCCCAGCGACGACGCCCGTCTCGACACCCCGGGTCGGCGCAAGCGGTCGCTGGTCCCGCGGGTCCGGTGGGGCGATGACGCGTTCGGCGAGTTCGCCGAGGGGTTCGCCCGATTCATGGGCACCGCCGCCTTCCTGGTCGGGATGACGGTCTTCGTCACGGTGTGGATGGTGTGGAACTCCGTGGTCCCGGCCGACCTGGTCTTCGACGAGTTCCCCTTCATCTTCCTCACCCTGATGCTCTCGCTGCAGGCCTCGTACGCGGCTCCGCTGATCC
>DVLP01000318.1 GCA_018715445.1 Candidatus Avipropionibacterium avicola
CGCGTCGAGGGCGGCCACGGTCGAGGAGTCGTAGATCTGGGCTCCGCTCAGGTCGATCACGACCTCGTCCGGATCGCCGACATAGTCGAACTGGTAGACCAGATCATTGCTCGAGGCGAAGAACAGCGCGCCCCGTACGGCGTAGGTCTTGGTCCCGTCCTCGGAGCTGTCGACCTGGACCACTTCGGTGAAGTGGGCGATCCGCCGGGCGAACAGGACCATCGCGACGACCACTCCCAGGATCACGCCGATCGCGAGGTTGTCGGTGAGCACGGTGGCGACCACGGTGACCACCATGATCACGGTCGCGCTGACCGGCATCTGCTTCAGGGTCCTCGGTCGGATGCTGTGCCAGTCGAAGGTCATCACCGACACCATCACCATGACCGCGACCAGCGCCGCCATCGGGATCTGTCCGACGATGTCGCCCAGCACCATCACCAGGATCAACAGCCAGACACCGGCCATGAAGGTGGACACCCGGCTACGGGCACCGGCACCCTTCACGTTGATCATGGTCTGCCCGATCATGGCGCAGCCGCCCATCCCGCCGAAGAGGCCGGTCACGATGTTGGCGATCCCCTGGCCCCAGCCCTCGCGGGTCTTGTTCGAGTGGGTGTCGGTGATGTCGTCGACCAGCTTCGCGGTCATCAACGACTCCAACAGCCCGACCATGGCCATGCCGAGCGCGTACGGGGCGATGGTCGCCAGCATGTCCACGCTGAGCGGGACATCGGGGACGAACAGCCCGGGCAGGCTGTCCGGCAGGGCACCCATGTCGCCCACCCGCGGGATGTCGATGCCGGCGACCACGACGACGACGCTGAGCACCACGATCGCCACCAACGGCGCCGGGATGATCTTGGTCAGTCGCGGGAAGCCGATGATGATGCCGATGCCCACCACGACCAGCGGATAGACGATCCACGGCACTCCGATCAGATGCCGCAGCTGCGCACTGAAGATCAGGATCGCCAACGCATTGACGAAGCCGACCATCACGCTGCGCGGGACGAACCGCATCAGCTTGGCCACCCCGAGCACGCTGAACACGATCTGGATCACTCCGGCCAGCAGCACCGCGGCCACCAAGTGGTCCAACCCGTGGCTGGCCACCAGCGGCGCCATCACCAGCGCAGTCGACCCGGCCGCGCCGGACACCATCGCGGGCCGGCCACCGGTGATGGCGATGGTGACGGCCATCGTCACCGAGGCGAACAGTCCGATCCGGGGGTCGACCCCGGCCACGATCGCGAACGAGATCGCCTCGGGGATCAGCGCAAGAGCGGTGACCAGACCGCCCAACACCTCGATCCGCAGCCAACGCGGGGAGGTGAGGACCTCTCGGACGCTGACATGCCTGCCGTTGCCGGCGTCGGGTTGGCTCATCGGGGCCTGGCTCAGGCGCCGGTGGAGTGCATGCCGCCGTCGACGTGGACGATCTCGCCGGTGGTACGGGGGAACCAGTCGCTGAGCAGCGCGACGACGGCCTTGCCGGCCGCGTCGTAGTCCTTGCTGTCCCAACCGAGCGGGGCACGCTCGGCCCACACCTCGTTGAAGGCTTCGCCGCCGGGGATGGCCCGCTTGGCGAGGGTGTCGAGCGGACCGGCCGCGACCAGGTTGACCCGCACACCCTCGGGGCCGAGGTAGCGGGCCAGGTAGCGCGAGACCGACTGCAGGGTCGACTTCGACACACCCATCCAGCCGTAGACCGGCCACGACACCGAGTTGTCGAAGTCGAGCCCGACCACCGACGCGGACTCGCCGAACAACGGCTTGCACGCCATCGTCAGCGAAGCCAGCGAGTACGCCGAGATCTGCAGCGACTGGGCGACGTCGGGCCAGCCGGTGGTCAGGAATCCGTCGGCAAAGGCGGTCTCCGGGTTCGCGAAGGCGATCGAGTGCACCACACCATCGATGTGGTCAACGTGCTCGCGCACCAGGTCCGGCAGGCGGGTCAGGTGCTCCTCGTCGGTGACGTCGAGCTCGACCAGCGGCGGCACCGGGTCCAGCTTCTGGATCACCCGGTTGGTCAGGCTCATCGCCCGGCCGAAGTTCGTGACGATCACCGTCGCACCCTCCTCGGCAGCGATCCGCGCCACCGAGTAGGCGATCGAGGTGTTCATCGTGATGCCGGTGACCAGGATGTTCTTGCCCTCAAGGATTCCCATGGCTGTGTACCTGAACTTTCGTGTCGTGGAAGGAAAGGATGGGCTCGCCCGACTCAGTGACCCATGCCGAGGCCACCGTCGACCGGGACCACGGCACCGGAGACGTACCCGGCGGCGTCGGAGGCGAGGAAGGAGACCACGGCGGCGACATCCTGGCTGCTGCCCATCCGCCCCAGCGGGATCTGCGACTTGTACTTGGCGACCAGGTCCTCGCTGAGCTCGGAGGTCATGTCGGTCTCGATGAAGCCGGGGGCCACGACATTGGCGGTGATCCCCCGCGAGCCGACCTCCCGGGCCAGCGAGCGGGCCATCCCGATCAGACCGGACTTGGAGGCCGCGTAGTTGACCTGTCCGGCCGAACCGAGCAGCCCGACCACCGAGGAGATGAAGACCAGGCGTCCGAAGCGGGCGCGGACCATCCCCCGCACAGCTCGCTTGGCGACCCGGAACGAGCCGGTGAGATTGGTGTCGACGACCTCGGAGAAGTCGTCCTCACTCATCCGCAGCACCAGGGTGTCCTTGGTGATCCCGGCATTGGCGATGACGACCTCGACCGGACCGAGTTGGTCCTCGATGGTGGCGAAGGCCTGGTCGACCTGCTCACCGGAGGTGATGTCGCAGGCGAGTCCGAGGACCCCGTCGGGGGCTTCGCCGCTGCGCGAAGTGGTGGCGACGCGGTGACCGGCATCGCGGAACTGCTCGGCGATCACGCGGCCGATGCCACGCGAGCCGCCGGTCACCAGGACGGTCCGGGACGGCTGGGCGGATTCGGTCGGCTGGTTGGGCTCGGTCGATGCATTCACGCGGGTCACGTTATCGTGTCCGGCCCGCACCGGCAGCGCCTGACCGGGCGACGTAGGCTGGACCCGTGGCGTCCCATTCCTCGACCGTGATCACCGATGCCCCCACCGCGGCATCGAAGGACGCCCGGTCCCGCCGCAACCGTTATCTGGTGCTGCAGGCGGCCCGGGTGGTCTGCATCATGATCGCCTTCCTGATCCCGGGCTGGCCGAAGTGGATCGTGATCGCCGCCGCCGCGATCCTGCCGGCCGTCGCCGTGCTGGTGGCGAACCAGCCGAACCAGAAGGCCCTGTTGGAGGCCGAGGCCCGGGCCCGTGACCGCGAGGACGCCGAGACCGACCGTCCAGCCGTGAGCGACGGGTCGTACCAGGTCATCCACGGTGAGGTGGACGAGACCGAGACCGAGACCGATCCGCGCTGAGCCGCGACGTAGCCTGACGACCGTGCCCCCGACAGCGAACCGCCGGACCGCCAATCGCCGGACCGCCCTGCGGTGGATCAGCCTGATCGTCTTCGCCCTGGTCCTGGCCACGCTGTTCATCCAGCTCGGTCAGTGGCAGCTGCGACGTCTCGAGGAACGACGGGCCAACAACGCGATCGTCGAGCGTGCCGAGAGCGCCGAGGTCGGCGAGTGGACCGACTACCTCGGCGACCAACCGCCGTCGGCCGAGGACGAGTGGCGCCGGGTACGGATCGAGGGCACCTACCTGACCGATCAGCAGTACGTGGTCCGCTTCCGGACCAACGGTGATGCCCGTGGCTACGAGGTGATCACCCCGCTGCGGACCGACGACGGCCGGATCGTGCTGATCGATCGTGGCTTCGGTGCGGTCCCCGACGGCGGCCAGATGCCGACCAGCGCCCCGGCAGCACCGACCGGACCGGTGTCCCTGGTGGCCCGGATCAGGGTCGACGAGCGCGGTGGCGCCGGTCAGGTCCCCCAGGACGGCCAGATCTGGGCAGTGAACTCCGGCGCGATCGCCGAGGACCTCGGCACCGAGGTCGTACCGGGGTGGCTGCAACTCGACACCAGCGATGTCGAGCAGCAGGGTGGCCTGGTGCCGGCCGCGCTGCCGGCCCTGGACGAGGGCCCGCACTTCTCGTACGCCATGCAGTGGTTCTCCTTCACCCTGATCGGCGTGGTCGGGGTGGTCGTGTTCATCCGGGCCGACCTCAAGGACCGTCGCCGACAACAGGCCCGGGCCACGCTGGCGCGATGATCACCGACGTCATCGACCTGCTCCGCTGCCCGCACTGTGGCACCGCACTGGAGCTGGACGGACGGGTCGTCGCCTGCCACGGTCGGCACCGCTTCGACCTGGCCCGACAGGGTCACCTCAACCTGTTGTCCACCCCGGCGCCGGCCAATGCCGACTCGGCCGCGATGGTCGCGGCCCGCCTGGCCTACCTGGAGCGTGGCCTGCACCAGCCGGTACGTGACCTGCTCAGCGCCAGTTCGGGGCCGGTGGTCCTGGACGCCGGGTGCGGTCCGGGCTGGTACCTGGCCGGGCTCCCGGCCGAGCACCGGGTGCTCGGGATGGACCTGTCCGCCGCGGCTGCCCGCCGTGCCGCCCGGGCCCATCCGCGGGCCGGTGTGGTGGTCAGCGACCTGCGCCAGGACTGGCCGGTGGCCGATGCGGTGGTCGACACCGTCTGGTCGGTCTTTGCTCCCCGCCACCTCGACGAGGTGGTGCGCGTGCTGCGACCCGGTGGCGAGTTCCTGGTGGTGCTGCCGGGTGAGGACCACTTGGTCGAGCTGGTCCGCTCCGGAGCCGTGATCGGCCAACAGCGTGACAAGGAGGCGAGCCTGCTCGCCCAACTGTCCTCCCGACTGGAGCCGACCCGGCGCGACACCGTACGGACCACAGTCACCATCAGCGATGACACCTTGGTCCACGAACTCGTCGCCATGGGTCCCAGCGCCCACCACCGGACGGAACCCCCGGGCAGTGACCGTCATCCCCGTGGTGGAACGACATCACAGCCCGAACAGGTGACGGTGTCGTTGATCGTCCGCGCCTTCCGCCTCGACCCAGGAGGGTCATGACCACACCACACCGCTACGACCTGGCCAGCGCCACCGCCGAGGAGGTCGGCCTCGACCCGGCCGCGCTCGCCACCTTCGAGGCAGCCGTGCAGCGACGCAGCCTGACCCTGCACTCCCTGTTGGTGATCCGTCACGGCCGGGTCGTGCTGGAGCGCCACAACCCACCGTGGACCGGCGAGACCCCGCACCGGATGTACTCGATCAGCAAGAGCTTCGCGAGTGTGGCGATCGGGTGGTGCGTGGGCCAGGACCTGCTCGACCTGGACGACCGGGTGATCGACCACTTCCCCGAGCACGATCGGGCCGACCTGCACCCCTGGGTCGCGGCGATGACCGTGCGTCACCTGTTGACGATGTCGACCGCGTACGGCGAGACCACCTACAAGCACGGTGAGGACACCGACCTGGTCCGCACCTTCTTCACCGCAACGCCCACCCGGCCACCGGGACGACTCTTCGCCTACGACACCTCCGCCTCGGTCGTGCTCGGCGCCCTGGTCGAACGACTCAGCGGCCGTTCCCTGACCGAGCTGCTGACCGAGGTGGTGTGGCCGGCGGTGCGCGCCACGGGCCGGCTACGGGCCCTGCGCACCCCGACCGGACTGCCGCTCGACCACGCCCCACTCGGCAGCCCCGCCTGGCGCGAGGTCCGCGACAATCCCCTCGGCCACGACCACGCCGGATCAGGGGTTCTCTGCACTCCAAGGGATCTGGCGCGTTTGGCCCAGTTCTGCCTGGACCGGGGCCGGGTGGACGGTCAACAGATCGTGCCTGAGTCGTACCTGCGGGAGGCCACCAGTCACCAGAACGACATCGACCTGCGGCTCGGCCACGACCCGGCGGTCGTCACCGGCTACGGCTACCAGTTCTGGATGCTGCCGCACGGGGGTTTCGCCTGCGTGGGCATGGGTGGCCAGCTCGCCCTGGTCCATCCCGAGCATGACCTGATCGTGGTCACCACCGCCGACAACCAGCTGGTCGGCTCGCTCGACACGCACGTGGTGCCGCTGGTCCTGGACCACCTGGTGCTCCCGCTGCAGGATCGCCCGACCCCGACTGCACCGGCCCGCACCACCGGAACGGACCGGCTGGACGGGACCGAGCACCGTTTCGCCGACAACCCGTTCGAGATCACCTCACTGCGGGTCGCGACCGGCCCGGACCACGGGATCCTCACCCTGGTGGGGATCCGGGGCGAACGGGTGATCGAGTTCGGGTGGGACCAGTGGCGGTCGTTCCGCTTCCCGGTCCATGACCTGCCTGCCCGCGCTCGGGGTCGGTGGCAGGGTGACGACCGGCTGAGGATCAGCGTACGGATCGAGGGCGAGCACCTCGGCTCGATCGAGATCCTCCTGGTCCCGGGCGACGACGGCACCCTCACCGTGGCGATGGTGAAGGCCGCCGAGGCCCTGCTCGGCGAGTACCAGGGAGTCGCGACCTCGCTCGGCCCGGACAGCTAGCTCGCCGCGCGGATCATGTCCTGCAGTTCCTTGGTGGTCTGGGCTGCGGCCT
>DVLP01000319.1 GCA_018715445.1 Candidatus Avipropionibacterium avicola
CGACGCCAACAGGAGGAGGCCGAGCTCTGGAGCGAGGCCCGTCGCGCGGACCTGCCGCGGTCGGTGCCCGAACCTGAGTCGGTTGTCCCGGAGTCGACGTCTGCTCCGGACGTCACCGAGGAAGCTGTCGCCGACGAGTCGGTGGCGCCGCTCAATGCGGGCGCTGAGGTTGGCGAGGGTGGAGTTGAGGGGGCGAGGCCGCGACGTGCGTTGGATCCAGAGCCCCTCGACGAGCTCGGGGGTCGTGAAGATGGGACCGGGGGTCGGGAGGATCAGGAGGTGCCGGCGGAGATCCGGCCCCATGACCCGTCGCAGGGTCCGGTGATCTGATCCTCAGGCGCGACGACGCCGGGTGACCAGCTCGCCGCGGGCATACACGCCGAGCTGGCGGGTCGCCCAGCCGTCCCAGGCGGCACCGACGCCACCGCCGATGATCGGGATGCGCTTGGTCAGGGTGATGCTGAGTCCCTTGCCGCCGACGCGGGCGACCACGTCACGCAGGACCTCCTTCGCGACCGCGGCGTCCAGGGCCGGATCGAACACCGGTGCCGTGGCCATCGCCATCGGGGAGGTCGGCAGTGTGCCGTTGTGGATCCGTCGCGCCACCTCCTCGCCACCCAACAGGCAGGCGACGATGGCCGTACGGACCCGGTTGTCATTGAGGTCGTAGCCACGCAGGTGGGCGATCGCGGCGATCATCCGCGTCTGGATCGTCAGGATGCCGGTGACATTGGCCGGCAGGGTGACCGGCATGGCCAGCAGGCCGCCGAGGTTGGTGACGAAGCCCTGGGCCCCGGCCATCGCGATGTGGGTGGCGACCAGGCTGTCGATCGCCTCGTCCACGTCGCCGGTGCGCTGCAGGTGATGTGAGGCCGAGTGCTTCGCGCCCGGCAGGCCGGAGATGCCGTCGATGGCGATCTCCAACATGCGGCGCAGCACGCCACCGGCAATCGGGGTCGCCCGGTTCACGGTCTCCATGACCTTGCCCATCGGTTTCTGCGCCATCGGTGCTCCTGCCCTCGCTCAGCGTTACCAAGAGTACGTGCCGTGACCGGTCACCGGATGGGGTGGGACCCGGAGCTGCCCCGGGGATCACCTCGTGCGCCACAATGGCCGGGTGCCCTCATCGATCTTCGGCGACCCGGAGGAATGGCCGCCCCAGGATCCCATCGGCCTGTCCGAGGACCTGACGCTGCCGCTGGTGGTCGAGGGCTACCGCAGCGGGGTCTTCCCGATGCCGGTCCCCCGCGAACTGCCGCACGGCATCCGCTTCGCCTGGTTCTGCCCACCGCAGCGCGGCATCCTGCCGCTGACGAACCTGCGGATCACCCGCAGCCTGCGCAAGACCGCCAAGCGATACCGTGTCAGCGTCGACCGACGATTCACCGAGGTCATGACCCGCTGCGCCGATCCGTCCCGCGACGGGTCCTGGATCACCGACGAGATCGTCGCGGTGTACGCCGGACTGCACGAGCGTGGGCTGGCCCACTCGGTGGAGGTCTGGGACGACCACGACCGACTCGTCGGCGGGCTGTACGGCGTCGGTCTCGGCGGACTCTTCGCCGGCGAGTCGATGTTCCACGATCCCGAGCACGGTCGCGACGCCTCCAAGGTCGCCCTGATCCGTCTGGTCGAGTTGCTCACCGAGGCCGGCGGGGAGCGGCTGCTGGACGTGCAGTGGTCGACCCCGCACCTGGCCAGCCTCGGGGTCGTCGAGGTCGACCGTGCCGACTACCTCGCCCGGCTCGACCGAGTGCTGCCTGTCTCGCCCCCGATGTGGGACTCTACGCGACTATGGCGATACAGCTAGATGTGCCGATAGGGCGGCATCGAGCGCCATCCTCGCTCACAGCAGTGGCAGGAACGCCAACGGTGCCGCCGCCCACGCATGGCTCAGGCTGCCGGCCCGGTCAAAGGCCACAGCGCCCTCACTGACCTCCCAGGTCGTGGCGCCCGGCGCCGTCTGCGGTGCCCATCGCTGCAGCACCTCGGCACGGACCAGGTCGGTGTGGCCCGGGTCGGCCAGCAGCGCGCGATACCGGAAGTACGACTGCACCAGCGTGCCGGGATCGTTGGTCGGATCGGCCAACCAGGCCCGCAGGCCGGCGGCGCGATCACGCCACGGTTGGCCGGGGGCCAGTGCGGCCAGGGCCACGGTGAACGAGTCCTGCTGCTCGGGTGCGCCCGGGTAGGCACGGCCGTGGCAGGGGCAGGCATAGCTCACCGGCACCCCATCGGCGGCGAACTTCGCCACGGCTGCGACATCGACCTCCGCGGCCAGTGCCCGCCAACGGTCACCGTCGCCGCGACCCAGGGCGTCGGCGAACCCACCGGCGTACTCAGCCGCCGTGGCGAACAGCACGGCCAAGGGAGCGTCCCAGCGACCGGCCTCGCAGATCTCGAGCCGGCCGTCCAGCGTCGGGGTCCAGTCGTAGAAGTGCCAAAGGTCCTCCGCCGGACGCACCAGCGGCAGGCCGTCGACCCGCGACGAGCTGAACGCCTCCAGCACCGACTCGACCGACGGCCAGCACCGCGCCAGGTGGTCCAGGTCAGGCGCCGCGGAGCACAGCTCGTGGACCGAGCAGATCCAGTGCAGGGCGAACGACGGGATCGTGCGGTCCACCGCCGACGGCGAGGTCATCCGCAGCAGACCGTCGGGGCGTCGGTTCGCTCCCAGCAGCTCCTGGCTGAAGCGGGAGAGCTCGACCGCGGCAGAGGCCTGATCCGTGGCAGTGGGCCCGTACGCGGCCAGTCCGATCGCGGTCTGCACCCGGGCGTCCAGACCGTACAACGACTGCTCTCGCCACGGGGTGTCCTCGTAGTGTTCCTGGGCGCACAGCCGCAGCGTCCGGTCGCAGGCCTGCCCGATCGCGTGCAGGCGCGGATCGGTGTGACCGATCCGGGTGTCAGGGAGACGGTGTCCGCGTCGATGCAGGACCAGGTGCCGGATCCGTACGTGATCAGCCTCGGTCGTCAGGTGGAGTTGCAGATGACGCCCGGCGATCCGTTGCAGACGATGGGTGAAACGGGTGCGACCGGCCGGGAACTCAATCCTGGCAGCAAAGTTGCGCGGACCGACGGCCGTGCGTACCCGCAGGTCGTCCAGGTGTTCGCCCCAGCCGAGGTCCACCCGGACCGGGGCATCGCACTCCAGCTCGAGCTCGACATGGCCGGCGACGACCTCGCCCAGATCGGCGATCGCCACCGCACCCCAGCCGTCCGGGTCGACCGCCGCCACCAGCTCCTCGGTCGGGGTGATCGACCGGGTCCGCAGGCTGGCGCCCTGCATCTGCAGGGCCGGGGTCGGCGCGTCCGGTACGGCGGTGACCTCGCCGACCACGGTGAAGCGACCCACCACCCGGCCCAGGCCGACCGGACGGGGCCGGGCCCGTGGTGCCGCGACCGGCGCCGGAGCCAGTACGGCCTTGCCCAGCACTTCGTCGTCGCCGCGCAGATCGCAGCGGAAGCTGTGACCGAGCTGCGGCGACACCCACTCCACCGAGGACCCGCTCACGTACTGCGGGTCAGGACCGACCTGGATCCGGTCCGGGCTGATCGCGCGCCACTGCTGGCCCACCCGCGCGGCCAGGGCGACCCGCCACGGATGGGGATCGCAGCGCGAGGTCCGGGCCGCGGCATTGAGCAGGGTGAGCCGCAGCTGACGATTCGCGGCGTGCTCGGTGGCACCGGGTGGTTCGGGACTGGGTAGTTCGGGACCGGGTAGTTTGGGACTGGGCAGCTCGACGACGTCGTGGTACCAGTGCTCACCCACGGTCGGGATCCGACCGGCATCGACGAACTCCTCGTCCACCCACAGCGCCCACGCGTCGGGGCAGCAGATCGCGACCGCTTCCCAGTCGGGGTCGGCCACCAGTCGGACCCGGAGCCAGTCGTTCTCCGCAGGCCGGTCGGCCTCGGGGCCCGACGGGTGCCACCACTGCCACGTCGTGGCCTCGGCAAGGGTCGACATGGTCCTCCTCGACTCGGATGCCCCCATGCTGGCACTGATCCGACCTGCCGCCCAGCACCGTGCCGGAACGAGCAGCACAGTGCCGGAAGGACTAGCCTTGGACGATGGACGCTGTCGACATGAAACCACGCTCGCGGGACGTCACCGACGGACTGGAGCGCACCGCGGCTCGCGGGATGCTGCGCGCGGTCGGGATGGGCGACGAGGACTTCGCCAAGCCGCAGATCGGGGTCGCCTCCAGCTGGAACGAGATCACCCCGTGCAACCTCTCGCTCGACCGACTGGCCAAGGCGGTCAAGAACGGGGTCCACGCCGCCGGGGGCTACCCCTTGGAGTTCGGCACGATCTCGGTCTCGGACGGGATCTCGATGGGCCACGAGGGGATGCACTTCTCGCTGGTCTCCCGGGAGGTCATCGCCGACTCGGTGGAGACGGTGATGATGGCCGAACGGCTCGACGGCTCGGTGCTGTTGGCCGGCTGTGACAAGTCGCTGCCCGGGATGATGATGGCGGCTGCCCGTCTCGACCTGTCCAGCGTCTTCCTCTACGCCGGCTCGACGATGCCCGGTCAGGTCGACGGTCAGGACGTCACGATCATCGACGCCTTCGAGGCGGTCGGTGCCTGCCTGGCCGGACGGATCAGCCGGGAACAGGTGGATCGGGTCGAGCGGGCGATCTGTCCGGGCGAGGGTGCCTGCGGCGGGATGTACACCGCCAACACCATGGCCGCGATCGGTGAGGCCCTGGGGCTGTCGTTGCCGGGTTCGGCCGCGCCCCCGGCCGTCGACAGCCGTCGCGACGGTTTCGCCCGCCGTTCCGGTGAGGCGGTGGTCAACCTGCTGCGCGAGGGCATCACGGCGCGACAGATCCTGACCCGTGAGGCCTTCGAGAACGCGATCGCGGTGACGATGGCCCTGGGTGGCTCCACCAATGCGGTGCTGCACCTGCTGGCGATCGCCAACGAGGCCGAGGTCGAGCTGTCCATCGACGACTTCAACCGGATCGGTGACAAGGTGCCGCACCTAGGTGACCTGAAGCCGTTCGGCCGGTTCGTGATGAACGATGTCGACAAGGTCGGCGGCATCCCGGTGGTGATGAAGGCACTGCTCGAGGCCGGGCTGCTGCACGGTGACACCCTGACGGTCACCGGCCGGACGATGGCGGAGAACCTGGAGGCCCTCGCCCCGGCCGCGGTCGACGGTGAGGTGATCCGCAGGCTCAGTGAGCCGATCCACCGTACGGGTGGTCTCACAATCCTGCGGGGCAGCCTCGCGCCCGAGGGGGCCGTGGTGAAGTCGGCCGGCTTCGACGAGGACACCTTCGTCGGCACCGCCCGGGTCTTCGACGGTGAGCGGGCCGCCCTCGACGCGCTGGCCGACGGCCAGATCGTGGCCGGCGACGTGGTCGTGATCCGCTACGAGGGACCCAAGGGAGGACCGGGGATGCGGGAGATGCTGGCCATCACCGGCGCGATCAAGGGCGCCGGGCTCGGCAAGGACGTCCTGCTGATCACCGACGGCCGCTTCTCCGGCGGTACGACCGGTCTGTGCGTCGGCCACATCGCCCCGGAGGCGGTGGATGCCGGCCCGATCGCCTTCGTCGCCGACGGTGACCGGATCACCCTCGACGTGGCGAACAAGACCCTGGACGTCGAGATCGACGACGCCGAGCTGGCCAACCGCCGCGAGGGGTGGGAGCCGCTGCCCCCCAAGTACACCCGAGGGGTGCTCGGCAAGTACGCCCGGACCGTCAAGTCGGCGGTGTACGGCGCGATCACGAGCTGACCACGCCTCTGCGACACTCTTGGGAAATCTCGGAAGATCGCTAGATGTGACCATAGAGTCGCATCGTGGACCCGATCCAGAACCCGTACGCGCCCGGAGCCGGCCAGCGACCCCCGGAGTTGGCCGGTCGTGACGCCGAGCTGCAACAGTTCGACGTCGTCCTGGAACGCATCGCCCGCGGCCGACCCGAGCGTTCGCTCGTGCTGACCGGGCTGCGCGGGGTCGGCAAGACCGTCCTGCTGAACGCGCTGCGTGGCGCCGCGGTCCGCGCCGGATGGGGCACCGGCAAGTTGGAGGCCCGCCCGGACCAGTCCCTGCGGCGGCCGCTGTCGGCGGCCCTGCACATGGCCGTACGGGAGCTGGGCAAGCCGGGCGAGCCCGCCGACGACCAGGTGCTCGGGACCATCCGGGCCTTCGTCGAACGCGACGCCAAGCCGGGGGCCAAGCTGCGGGACCGGTGGAATCCGGGCATCTCGGTCCCGGCCACCCACGGGCGGGCCGACTCCGGCGACATCGAGATCGACCTGGTCGAACTGCTCTCCGATGTCGCCGGGCTGGCCCAGGACCACCACACCGGGGTCGCCCTGTTCATCGACGAGATGCAGGACCTCGGTCCCGATGACGTCTCGGCGCTGTGTGCGGCCTGTCACGAGCTCAGCCAGCAGGCCTTGCCGCTGATCGTGGTCGGCGCGGGACTGCCCCACCTGCCGGCCGTGCTGTCGGCCTCGAAGTCGTACTCGGAGCGGTTGTTCCGCTACGTCCGGATCGACCGGTTGAGCCGCGAGGCCGCCGACCGCGCCCTGGAGAACCCGGCCGCCGAGGAGGGCGCGCGGTTCGAGGAGCGCGCACTGGAGCAGATGTATCGCGTCACCGGCGGCTACCCCTACTTCATCCAGGCCTACGGCAAGGTGACCTGGGACCTGGCGCCGCACTCCCCGATCACCGGCGAGGACGTCGCGGTCGCGGTGCCCGAGGCCGAGCAGGAGCTGGCGGTCGGCTTCTTCGGGTCGCGGTACGAGCGGGCCACCCCGGCGGAGCGGGAGTACCTGCGGGCGATGGCCGAGGCGGCCGCGCCCGACGGTGACGATGCCAGCTCGGTGGCCACCTCCGCGGTCGCCGAACACCTCGGACGCAAGCCGCAGAGCCTGTCGCCGGCCCGTGACGCCCTGCTCAAGAAGGGGCTGATCTATTCGGGTGAGCGGGGTCGGATCGCCTTCACCGTCCCGCACTTCGGGAAGTACCTGCGCTCGCAGAGCGAGTGAGCCTGCAGGTTGTCGCGCCCTGAGGGCCGGCATCCACGCTGTGTCGATGCCGACGCCCAGGACGCGACGGTTTGCAGACCACCACGGCCTCGCGGAGGCGGCGTCAGCCCCGCAGGGCGTCCCGCAGCTTGACCCGGGCCCCCATGCGGAGCAGGGAGTTCTGGTAGATCTTCGCCCCCAGCCCGATGACCAGCACGCAGCTGACGAGCATCACGACCAGGGAGACGACCGGCTCCCACCACATCGCGTCACCGAAGAACACCCGGATCGGCATCGCCACGGCGGCGGAGAACGGCACGTACGACATGACCGTCATCACGACCGGGTTGTTGCCGAGGAAGATCGCCAGGAAGTACGGGATCATCACCAGGTAGATGATCGGCGTCAGGGTGGCGCCGGTGTCCTCCTGGCGCGAGACGAGGGCGCCAGCAGCGGCGAACATGGCGGCCAGCAGCACGAAGCCGAACAGGAAGAAGACCGCGAACCAGACCAGCGGTGCTCCCAGCACCTGCAGGAACGCGGTCTGTCCGGAGATGGTCAGACCGATCGTGGCCACCGCAATCAACAGCACGATCTGCCCGACCGCCAGCACCGTGTTGCCGATCACCTTGCCGGCCAGCAGCACGCGCGCCGGGATGGTCGAGATCAGGATCTCGACGACCCGGGTCTGCTTCTCCTCCACCACGCTCTGGGTGATCGGACTGCCGAAGGTCATCGCCGCCATCATGAAGACGATGCCGAAGACGAAGCCCAGGACGTAGCGCATCGCCGACTGGGCGGCGCCCTCCGGGTCGAGCAACTCCACCGTCGGGGTCGTCGAGAGGGCGTTGACCAGTTCGGACGGCATGTCGTCGTCGGCGATCACGGTCAGCCCGGTCGGTGAGTCCGGGTCGCCGACCACGGCAGCGTCGACCTCACCGGAGCGGACGAGCTCGGTCGCCGCCTCGCGGTCGGGCACCTCGGTGACCTCGAAGCCCTCCACACCGGCCAACTGGTCGGCCGCGATCGGGGTGACGGCGATCGGGGTCAGGCTGTCGGAGGAGGCGCGGACCCCGCCGATGATGACGCCGGCCAGCGCGATCAGCACCAGGATGATGGTCGAGATGATGAAGGACTTGCTGCGCAGCTTGGCGGTCAGCTCACGTTCGGCGACCAGCAGCACGCCTTGGGCGGTGGAGACGGTTGACGGGGCCTGGGGTCGCGACTCGGTGCTGGTCACTGGATCACCTCGGTGAAGATCTGCGCCAAGGACGGCTGCTGGGGGACGAAGCTGGAGACGGCACCTCGGTCGAGGGCGCCGCGCAGCACGCGTTGGGCCGTGGCTGCGTCGTCGACGTCGAACTGGGCACTGCCGCCGTCGAACTCGACCACCCGGACCCCTGGCTCATGGCGGAGCCAGCCGGTGTCGGCCTCACCGGTCAGGCGGTAGCGGTTCGACGAGTACGCCGCGCGGAGCTCCTCGCGGGAACCGGCAGCCCGGACCGTACCGTCGGCGATGATGACCAGGTCGTCACAGAGCCGTTCGACGACGTCGAGCTGGTGGGAGGAGAACAACACTGCCGCTCCGGCGGAGGCGCGCTCCTGGAGGACGCCGACGACGGTCTCGACCGCCAACGGGTCGAGACCGGAGAAGGGTTCGTCGAGGATCAGGATCTGTGGGTCGTGGACCAGGGCGGCTGCGATCTGGGCGCGCTGCTGGTTGCCCAGGGACAACGACTCGACGGTGTCACCGAAGCGCTCCTGCAGGCCGAGCTGCTCCAGCAGGTCGCTGGCCTTGCTGGTGGCCGTCTCCTTGGTGAAGCCGTGCAGGCGTGCGAGGTAGACGATGTGCTCGAGCACCTTCATCTTGGGATACAGGCCTCGCTCCTCGGGCATGTAGCCGAAGCTGCGACGGTCCTCGGCGGTCAGCGGGGCGCCGTCGAGGGTGGTCTGGCCGCCGTTGTCGGACAGCAGGCCGAGCACGATCCTCATGGTGGTCGTCTTGCCGGCGCCGTTGCCACCGACGAAGCCGGTGAGTCGACCGGGGCGGACCTCGAAACTGACGTCGTCGAGCACCAGGCGCTCGCCGTAACGTTTCGTGATCCCGCGGAGCTGGAGCATGGGCGTCCCTTCTTGTTGTGCGCTCTCACGCTATGTCGTCCGTGCGGGCACAGCACATCCGTGGTCCCGGGAGAGCGGAGGCCGAGCAGGGTCCGGGTCAGCCACCCACGGCGGCCAGGTGCTCGCCCAGCTGCTCGACGATCAGGTTCGCCCCGGTCGGCCCGAGCCCGAGGAACCAGGTGTCGTCGTCGACGCGGAAGGCCTTGTCGTCGGCCACGGCGGGGATGTTCTGCCAGACCTGACCCTCGAGGACCGCGGCCTCGTCGGTGCTCTCCGGTGTGCCGTAGCTGGTCCAGAACAGGATGTCGCCGTCGGCCTGGTCGAGGTTCTCCAGCGAGATCTCGACGGCGAGCTCCTCGATGTCCTCGACCTCGGGACGTGAGAGGCCCGCGTCACGCAGGATCACCCCGATCAGCGACAGGTTCCCGTACAGCCGGATCCGACCAGGCATGAAGCGGACCAGCGAGATCGTCGGATCGCCACTCACCGAGTCCTTCAGGGCGGCCACCGCGTCGGCATAGCCGTTCAGCGCAGCCACCGCTTCGGTCTCCAGGCCCAGGGCGTCGCCGGCGAGCAGGAAGTTCTCCTTCCAGGGGAAGCCGGGCCGGATGGAGAACACCGTCGGCGCGATCGCCGAGAGCTGGTCGTACAGCGCGTCGGCACGCAGCTGGCTGCCCAGGATCAGGTCGGGCTCCAGGGCGGCGATCGCCTCCAGGTTGAGTTCTTGGATGGTGCCGATCGACTGGATGCCGTCGACCTTGTCGGCCAGGTAGGACGGGATCGAGGTCGCCCCGTCGGTCGACGGGATGCCCACCGGGGTGATGCCGTAAGTGATCACGGCGTCGAGCTCGCCGGTGTCGAGCACGACGACCCGCTCGGGCTTGGCGGCGATCTCGGTGCTGCCCTTCGCGTGGACGACGGTCCGCGGGAAGACGCCCGGCTCGGCATCGGAGCCGAGCTTGGCGGTCTCCTCGTCGGCGGTGCCGAAACGCTCGCCGCCGGTGGCGACCTCCTCGTTGCCGGGTGAGGACCCCGGACCTGAGGAGTTGCAGGCTGCGACCGTGGTCACCAGGGGGAGGCTGAGCAGGGTCGCGAGGCCGAGGCGGCGGGAGAAGGATGGATTCACCCGCTGAGGGTAGCCTCGCCTGTGCCGTCGAGTCATGTCGGGTTCATCCCTCGAAACGCAAGGAGACTTGAGATTTGCCAGGGGGCCCGCGACGATGGTGGTCGTGAGCGACATCGACCCGGACGACTCCCTGAGCATCGGTGAGGTCTCCGCACGTACGGGAGTGGCGCGGTCGGCACTGCACTACTACGAGCAGCTCGGGCTGATCTCGGCCAAGCGGACACTCGGCAACCAGCGACGCTACGCCCGGCACATGGTGCGCCGGGTCTCCCTGCTCGTGGTCGCCAAACGACTTGGCATCCCCCTGACCGACGTCCAGGAAGCCTTCCACAACCTGCCGCACGACCGTCGACCCAGTACGGCCGACTGGCGCAAGGTCTCGACCACCTGGCGCGCCACCCTGGAGGAACGTCGCCGACAGATCGAGCGGTTGGAGCGCGAGCTCAACGGCTGCATCGGTTGCGGATGCCTGTCGATGAAGTCCTGCTCGCTGCTCAACCCCGACGATGCACTCGCCGAGGAGGGGCCGGGTCCGCACCGGGTGTGACCCCCTCGATCGGCCCCTCGACGGGCTCGGCCCCTCGACGGGCTCGGGGGACGGGGGCCTCGACGAGCTCGGCCCCTCGACGAGCTCGGGGATCGTGAGGTCAGGCCAGGGTGGCGAGGGTCTGGTCGGCGGCGGCGATGGTCTGCTCGATCGCCTCGTCGTCGTGGCTGAGGTTCACGTAGGCAACGTTGTAGAGCGAAATCCCCCGGGCATACATGCCGCGCAGGAACTGCTCCATCACCGACGGGTCGGTGCCGGGGGCGAGCCGGATCTGGGGGCAGACCGGCAGGCCCAGCACCTCGAGCGGAGCCCCGTGGGCGGCGATCCGGTCCCGGACGCCGTCCCAGAGCCTGGTGCCCTTGGCCCACAGCTGGTCGCAGACCGCCTCGTCGCGATAGAGGGTCATCACGGCCCGGGCGGCGGCCAGGGACAGTGTCTCGCCTCCGAAGGTGGAGGAGATCACGACCGTGCCGTCGTCGACCAGCGACATCAGGTCGGCGCGACCACCGAAGACCGACAGCGGCATCCCGTTGGCGACGCCCTTGGCGAAGACACACAGGTCGGGCAGCACGCCGGTCCACTCCTGGACCCCGCCGTCGGCGACCCGGAAGCCGGTGACGATCTCGTCGTAGACCAGCAGGGCGCCGGCCGCTTCGGTCGTCGACCGCAGGAACTCGTACCAGTCCTGTGACTGCGGCAGTCGTGCGTACTCGGCCGACACCAGGACTGCCGCGACATCGTGGTTGGCCAGCACGGCGGTGAGGGTCTCGCGATCCTCCCAGGCCACCGCGTGGTGCAACGCGGCGAGGTCGTCGGGCACTCCGGGCAGGGCCGCCGCGGTCGCCGACGGCAGGACCTGGGCGCCGACCGCCAAGGCGTTCAGCCAACCCTGGTAGCCGATCTGGACGATGTGGTCGCGTCCGGTGGCGGCCCGGGCGAGCCGGATCAGCGCGGCATTCGCCTCACCACCGGTCTTGAGGAAGCGGACCTGCTCGGCTGACGGCACCAGGGAGCAGAACAGCTCGGCGACCTCCTCCTCCAACGGGCTCGGTTGGCCGAAGATGATGCCCCGCTCGAGCTGGGCACGGATGGCGCCGTCGACCGCCGGGTGGCAGTAGCCCAGGGTGACCGGGCCCAGGCCGTACCGGTAGTCGATGAACTCGCGGCCCCGGTCGTCCCAGACCCGACATCCTTGCCCTCGTACGATTGTCGAGGGTTCCTCCGGTGTCAGGCGAGGGGCCTTCGACAGGGTCGAAGAACCGCTGGCGAGGAAGCGGCGGGTGGTCATGGTGGACTCCATTCCGTCGGGGTCGTCGTGGGCTCGCGTCTGCTCGCCCGGCTGGATCAGCGCTTGCCGTGCCGGGAGCGAGGGCGAAGCCGTACCGGCGGGATCGGTGGGGCGGGCAGCCTCGCGACCTCACCGACATAGCCCTCGACCCGCCCGAACCGTGCGTCCTCGCGCTGCCAGGCCTCACGGAAGGCCACCACCTCGTCGTGGCTGCGGCCGATGAAGTTCCACCACATGACGACCTCCTCGTCGAACGGTTCCCCGCCCAACAAGAGGATCCTGGCGCCGTCCGGGCCGGCCGTCAGGTCGAGGTGGCCCGGTCCCGGGTCGAGGCAGGCCAGGTCACCGGGGTGGATCTCGGTGTCGGACACGGTGACCGCTCCGCTGTCCAGCAGGACGGCGTGCTCGAAGTCGCGTTCGATCGGCAACCGCAGGCGTGCGTCGGGTCCGAGGTCAAGCTGGGCACCCACCAGCCGACTGTGCAGCGTGATCGGCGAGGATCCCAGGCCCGGCAGGGATCCGACGAACACCCGTACCGTCCCGGCGCCGTCGGGCAGCGGCACCGGGGTCGTCACGTGGTGGTCGAATCCGCGTTCGGTGTCGTGGGCGTCCTGTGGAAGCACCACCCACAGCTGGACGCCGTGCAGGGTGCGGGTCTCGGCGGTGGTGACCTCCGAATGGCAGATCCCGTGGCCCGCGGTCATCAGGTTGACCTCGCCGGGGGTGACGGCGGCGACGACTCCGCCGCTGTCGCGGTGCTCGATGGCACCCGAGAACAACCACGACACCGTCTGCAGCCCGGTGTGGGGATGGGGCGGCAGGTCCATCCCGCCACGGCCGTCGGCGCTCACGTCGTGCGGGCCGTAGTGGTCGACGAAGCACCAGGCCCCGATGAAGGCCCGGTCCCGATGCGGCAGCGTCCGACGGACCGTGATGGCACGGACCCCGCCCAACGGGACCTCGCGCCCGGTCAGCACCTGGATCGCTGTCGTCGCTTCCCCCACGGTGGCAGGCTAGCCGGTATGACTGAGAACGTCGCCAGGCGGTCCGCACCGGACCGATTCGAGATCAGCGTGGACGGCCGGGTTGCCGGGTTCGCCGAGTTCGTCGACCGGGACGGGGTGCGGATCTTCCCCCACACCGAGATCGATCCCGAGTTCGGCGGGCAGGGGCTGGGCGGGACCGTGGTGCGAGCGGCACTGGAGGCGACACGGGCCGAGGGCCTGTCGATCGTCGCGCAGTGTTCCTTCGTCCGCCACTACGTCGAGACCCATCCCGAGTGGAGCGACCTGCTCGCCGCCGACCAGGGCTCGGACTGATCTGGGCTCGGACTTACTTGGGCTCGGGCTGACTTGGGCTCGGACTGAACTTGGGCCGGGAACGCCGTCGGCCCGTACCGCGAACGGTACGGGCCGACGAGCGATCAGTGAGGTGTCAGACCTCAGGGGGCCGGGTTCGGTCCGGGCGGCGGCACGGTGCCGTCGTTCCCGGTGGCCGGCGGGGTGGAGTGGGCAGGCGCGGCAGCGGGCTGCTCGGCCTCCTTCTCCTCCTCGAGCTCCTCGGCCTTGCGCTCCAGCTTGCCCAGGGTGCGGGCAGCCGCCTCGCGACCGCCGAGGCCGAAGGCCAGAGCAGCAGCCAGGGCGCCACCGACGACCACGGCACCGAAGCCGAGCTCGATGATCGAGTCGGCGATGCCCATCGCCTTCAGGCCCATCGCGGCGAACAGGACGATCGTGACGTACTTGATCACGGTCGTGGCCATCCCCGAGCCCATCAGGCGCTGGATCAGTCCACCCAGGAAGAAGCCGGCCGCGATGATCACGCCACCGAACAACACCTGGCCGCCGAGGGTGAGCAGCTGCTGCAGGATGTCGGTCACCTGCGGGAAGGCCAATGCCTGAGCCGCCATCACGGCGAAGAACAGCACGATCGCCACCTGGGTGATCCGAGCGATGATCGCCGAGCCGTTGGTGCCCTCGGGCACCACCTGGGCCGAGGCAAGGGCCTTGTCGGCACCGATGCTCTCCAGCAGTTGCTTGACCAGATCGCCCAGGAACTTGGCGATCATGACACCCAGACCGAGCAACAGCAGCGCTGCGACGATCCGCGGCACGCTGTCGAAGATCGTGGTCAGCATCTGGCTGGCCGGATCCGAGATGGCCGAGATGCCCAGCACCTGCAGCGCAGCGATCGTCACGACGATCAGGATCAACGCGTAGACCACGGTGCCCACCAGATGGGCAATCTTGGCCGAGGTGCCCTGCGGCTGCTGGGGCTGACCCTGCTGGGGCTGCTGCGGGTGCTGACCCTGCTGGGGCTGACCCGGTCCACCCATCGGCTGACCCATGGGCTGGCCCTGCTGGCCCGGGTGGGGCTGCTGGCCCTGGTGCGGCTGTGGCGGACCGGACGGCGTGGGAGCCGTGCCCGGCAGGTGGCTGTCGGTCGCGCCACGGGTGGCGTCAGAGGCCTTGCCGAGCCACTTGTCGAACGGCATCGCGCGCAGCGCGGTCTCGATGAGCTGCTTGGCCACCTTGGCCAGAAGTGCACCGACGATGAAGACGAAGACGGCACCGATCAGGTTGGGCAGGAACGCCATGGTGGCGTTGAGCATGGTCTGGATCGGCTCGACGACTTGTCCGAGATTGAAGACCTGAAGGACGGCGACCAGTCCGAACAGCCAGATCACCAGAGCGGCGATCTTGCCGAACGATTCGCCGATCGACTGCCCGTCGCCGCCAGTGCGTTGCAAGACCTTCACGCGTGTGACGAGCGCCGAGATTCCCTTGCGGACACCGATGGCTACCAGCCAGGTGACGAGGAGAATGACGATGGCGATGAGGACCTTGGCCCCGACCGACAGCAGTGTGTCGACCACATCTTGGCCCATGATTTCCCTACCTCCCTCTGTGCACGACTTCGTGCCTCTCAGCGCGTCGTCGTGCTTGTCGATGGACGTCTTCGATCATGTCAGCATTGCATCGCTGTGGCAATGGCAGTGCATTCCTGTGGCACATGCGATGCCTTTGTGGCATGAACGCGCTCTCGCGCAACAATGCGATCCGAAGAGCCATCCGGGCGGTGATCGCGGACTGATCGTGGCCTTGAGATCGTCAGGGTGCCCCGCTAGATTGAACAGCTGCGACGTCTGCCGGCGCGTGGGTGACCATGTGCCCTCCCGGCGCCGTTCTCGTCCCCAGAAGGAGTCCCGATGACGTCCACTCCCGGACCGATCGACCGCCGCACGCTGCTTCGCATGTCCGGTGGTGCGGTGGTGGGTGGCGCCTTTGCTGCTGGTCTGACCACGCTGCCGGCCCATGCCGACACCGATCAGGACCGTCCCAAGCGACAGTTCCGCGCGATGTGGATCTCCTCGGTCGTCAACATCGACTGGCCCAGCAAGACTGGGCTGTCGGTGGAGGAGCAGCAGGAGGAGTTCGTTGCCTGGCTCGACCTGGCCCGTGAGCTCAACCTCAACGCGGTGATCTCCCAGGTCCGGCCCACAGCCGACGCGTTCTGGCCCTCCGAGCACGAGCCGTGGTCGCAGTACCTCACCGGCACCCAGGGCGAGGACCCCGGCTACGACCCGTTGGCCTTCCAGCTGGCTGAGGCCCGCAAGCGCAATCTGGAGTACCACGCCTGGTTCAATCCGTATCGGGTGTCGATGAGCGAGGATCCCGACCAGCTGGTCGCGGACCACCCCGGGCGGCTCCATCCGGAGTGGGTGTTCGGCTACGGCGGTAAGCTCTACTACAACCCCGGGATTCCCGAGGTCCGTGAGTTCGTCCAGGACGCCATGCTCGACGCGGTGGCCCGCTACGACATCGACGGCGTCCATTTCGACGACTACTTCTATCCGTACCCGGTCGACGACCTCGACTATCCCGACGCCGACACCTACCAGGAGTACGGCCGTGGCATCGACTCGATCGAGGACTGGCGGCGCGACAACATCAACCTGCTCGTCAAGGAGATGGGCGAGCGCATCCACGATCTGAAGCCGTGGGTGAAGTTCGGCATCAGCCCGTTCGGCATCTGGCGCAATGCCAGCTCCGACCCGCTCGGATCCCAGACCTCGGGGACCGAGTCGTACGACGCGATCTCGGCCGATTCGCGGACCTGGGTCAAGCAGGGGTGGGTCGACTACATCAACCCCCAGATCTACTGGCAGATCGGTCTCGACGTGGCCGACTACGCCGCGCTGGTGCCGTGGTGGGCCGACGTGGTCGCCGACACCGACGTGTCGCTCTACATCGGGCAGGCCGCCTACAAGGTCACCAGCGGTGTGTTCACCGATCCGAAGGAACTGTCGCAGCACCTCACCTTCAACCAGGACTACCCGCAGGTCGACGGTGATGTCTGGTTCAGCGCGAAGGACGTGCGTGACGACGAGCTGGACGCGATCTCGTTGATGGCCGAGCGGCACTACTCCCGCCCGGCTCTGTCGCCCCTGATGAAGCATTTGGGTGGCCGCGCCCCGCAGGCCCCGGTCGCGATGACCGCTCGGAGGATCTCCGGTGGCATTCAGGTGCAATGGGGCCATCGTGGCGCGGTGACACCCGCCTCGTACGCGATCTGGCGACTGAAGGGTCGCCGACTGCCGACCGCCGACGACCTGGCCGATGCCACGTGCCTGGTGGCGACTGTGCGGGCCAGCGGTGCACGTCCGGAGCGTTGGGTGGACACCACCGCGGCCTCGGGCAAGGACTACACCTACGTCGTCACCGCCTACGACCGCCTCGGCCACGAGAGCGAGATGAGCCGGGCGCTCTACGCCTGAGCCGATCGCGCCGTCAGTCGACGGCCGGGTCCGCAGCTCGTACGGTGGCCAGGGCCTCGGCCAGCTCGGTCGCCACGTCGCGCCAGTTGCACTCGATGGAGACCGGGCCGCGGTAGCCGCCGGAGCGCAGCGCGGTCAGGAACTCCCGGAGCGGCCAGCCGCCCTGACCCGGTGGGACCCTCCCGGAGTCGGCGATGTGGGCATGCCCGATCCGGCCGGCGCGCTCGGCGACCGTGGCCAGCGGCTCGGCCTCGCTCATCACGTGGAACAGGTCGGCGACGATGCTGACGCGCTCGATCCCGTACCCGTCGAGGAAGGTGGCGGCCTCCTCGATCGTGGTGAGCAGGTTCGTCTCGTTGCGGTTCAACGGTTCCAGCACGATCCGCAGGCCTCGGCGTTCGGCGGCGTCGCGGGCCGTGACCAACGACTCGGCGAAGCGGTCCCGGGCCCGGTCCGGGTCACACCCCTCGGGGAGACTGCGTGAGCGACCACTGCCGAGGACGACGGCAGCGTCGGGCTCGGCAACCGTGGCGATCGCGGTCAGGGCCTGGTCGAAGTAGCGCCGCACGGTGCTGATCGGCACGGCCGGGTCGGAGAGCGGGAAGTCCTTCGGCACCAGGACGGCAAAGGCCGGCGCCCGCCGTGCCGGCTCGTCGGCCGCGGCCAACTGCCAGTCCCCGTCGTGGTCGGCGATGATCACATTGCCGACCACCGGGGGCTCGACGTAGTCAGCCCCCAGACTCAGCGCCAACTCCTCCTGGTGGCGCGGCAGGATCACTCCATGACCAGGCATGGGACCAGCCTGACACAGGTCCGCCCCATTGCCGAGCATGATGGACGGATCAGGCGATCGGCATCGCTGATCCGGGTCAACGGGCCCGTCGCTCAGGCACGGTGGGAGCACCCCCACCAAGGAGGACCGTGATCCCCCATCCCTCAGCCGTGAACCCTGCGTCGGTGCGTCGTGATCGCCCCTGGATGGTCGCAGCCGCAGGACTCTGCGCCCTGCAGGCCACTCTGGTCTTCGTCCTGGCCGGCGCCAGTCGCGCGCACCTGCTGCCCGAGGGTGATGTCGCTGCGGTGACCGAACCCCTGTACATCCATCTCCGCAGTCTGCTCGCGGTCGAAGCGACGGCGGTCGTGGCGGTCCTCGGTGCCGTGGTGTGGACGGTGCTGGCCGGGGCCGGGCCCCATCGCCACTCCCGCCGCGTTGCCGTGGGGTTGGTCGTGGTGACCACACTGTTTCACCTCGCGCTGCTCACGGTGCCGTTGTTGCCGGTCCTGCGGGTGGTCTCGCTCGCCACGGTCGCCGTTGGTGTGGTGGCCGTCATGATGACCGTCCGCCCGACCGATGACGTGGATCCTGACAGGGATGTCGACCGTCGCTGACCCGTGATGTCGTCGGGAGGCGACCGGGAGCGAGATCCTCGGCCGATGGCGGGGCCGGGCCGTCGCCGTACCGTCGAGGACATGGACCAGGACCAACACCGTGCATCCGCTCGATCCCTGCCCTGGTGGGGAATCCTCGCCCTCGTTGTCCTTGCCGCACCCCGGGTCGTGTTGCACGACCTGGACCTGGTGCACGAGGGCACCGTGGTGAATGCGGTGCTCGTCTTCGTACCGCCGTTGGTGTGGATCGTGACGGTGGTGGCGTGGCGGGTGAGTCGCCCGCTGCTCACCCTCGTGCTGGTCGGGCTGTGGTACGGCGTCGTCCTGTTGGTGACCCACCAATTGTTGTGGCAGAGCAGTCTCGGTGGCCGCGATGTCAGCCTGGGCGGCAATCTGGCCGGTCTCGACCCGGTCCTGCAGCAGCTGGTCGTCCGCGGCTTCGCCGCAGTGTCCAGTCTGGCGACCGGGCTGCTGGTCGGGACCGTCACCGGTCTGGTGGCGTGGGGAGTCAGCGCCGCTGCCGGTCGGGTGCGACGTGGCTGAGATGGCGGAGGACAGCTAGGGGTTGGTCAGGCCGTGATCGATGACGGCCTGCAGACGCGTGAGCTGGTTGTTGAGGTGGCGCTGCTCGGGGATGCTCGTGCAGAGCCTGCTGGCCGTACGGTAGGCCGCCACTGCTTCAGGATGACGTCCGCCGGCCTCGAGCAGCTGTGCCCGTACGGCATGCAGGCGATGGCCGCGGCTCATGCGTGGGTCATCGAGGAGGGGATCGAGGATGCTCAACGCGACTTCCGGCCCCTGCACTTCACCGATGGCCACCGCGTGGTTCAGCGTGACCGTCGGTGACGGTGCCACGTGAGTGAGCATGGCGTAGAGCTCCACGATCTGCTCCCAGTCGGTGTCGTCCCATGTGGCGGCCTCGGAATGCACGGCGGAGATGGCGGCCTGCAACTGGTAGGCCCCTACCGGGCCGGCGGGCAGGGCCTGCTCGATGAGGTCGATCCCCTCGGCCAGGGCCTGGTGGTCCCAGCGGCTCCGGTCCTGTTCCCGGAGCGTCACCACATCGCCGGCTGCCGTGGTGCGGGCCGGCCGACGGGCTTCGCTGAGCAGCATCAAGGAGAGCAGGCCGGTGACTTCACTCTCCTCGGGGAACGTCGTGTGCAGCAGGCGCGCCAGCCGGATCGCCTCGGTCGTCACTTCCGTGTCGAGGAGATCGCCCTCGGAGCGGCTGTGCCCGGCCGTGTACATCAGGTAGAGCATGTGCAGCAGCGCGGGAAGCCGTTCGCTGGCACAGGTGGGCGGCGGGAACCGTCGGTGGTGGGTGTCGATCGTCGCCTTCGCTCGGCTGATCCGCTGACCGGCGGTCGCGGCCGGGATGAGGTACACCGCGGCGACCTGTTTCGTGGTGAGTCCCAGCACGGTGCGAAGGGCGAGCATCACCTGGGACTCGGGGGTGAGGGCGGGATGGCAGCACAGGGTCAGGACGTCCAACGTGGTGTCGTGGTCCTCAACGCTCGGTCCGGGATCGAGCGGGCGATCCGCGTGGTCGAGGAGGGCGGATCGTCGTTCGCGTTCGCGTCGCGCCGTGTCCTGGCGGCTGCTGTCGATCAGTCGCCGAGACGCCACGCGCAGCAGCCATCCTCGGGGCTTCTCGGGCACGCCCTTGGTAGGCCATTGCCGGGAGGCTTCGATCAGCGCTTCCTGGACGGCGTCCTCGCAGGCGGCGAAGTCGCCGTGCCGTCGCAGGAGCGCGGCGAGCAGGTGCGGCGTCTCGCGCCGCCACACCTGCTCGCCGACCACGGCTGTCATTCGCTGCCGTCGCCACCGGGCCACATGGCGGGCCGCAGCTCCACGGTCTCGCCCGGCCCGGCGAACCTGGCCGCGATCTGTTCAGCGCGTTCGGCTGACTCGACGTCGATCAGGAAGAACCCGGCCAGGTGCTCCTTGCTCTCCGCGTACGGACCGTCACTGGAGGTGGGCTCGCCCGCCTGCCACCGATAGAGCTTCGAGGTGGCCGGGTCTCCGAGCGCCTCGCCGCCGAGCAGCTCCCCCCGCTCCTGCAGCTGCGTGAGCAACGCCTCGAAGTCGGCGTTCATCCTGTCCCGCTGCTCCTGCGGCAGCGCTTGGTGCTCGGCCACGTAGTCGCCGGTCGGGTGGCCCCAGGGGTTGGGGTTCGAGTGAATCAGGATGACGTACTTCATCGGTCCGCCTTTCATCGAGAGCCGCCGTTCGGCCCTTCCAGTGTGACATCGGAGCCGACGGTCGGTTTTCGACAGATCCAGCGAACTTCTTCCAGACTCAGCGAACCCAGACTCAGCGAACCCTGTACCGACTCAGCGCCACTGCAGCTCGGGGGCGACGTGGCTGAGGATGGCCTCGATCACGTGGGCGTTGTAGTTCACGCCCAACTGGTTCGGGACGGTCAGCAGCAGGGTGTCCGCGGCCTCGATCGCCTCGTCCTGGCGGAGCTGGTCGATGAGGGCCTCCGGCTCATCGGCGTACGAACGACCGAAGACCGAGCGGGTCTTGTCGATGTAGCCCACCTGGTCCGAGCGTTCCCCACTGCCGAGGAAGTAACGACGGTCGAGGTCGTTGGTGATCGCGAAGATCGACCGGGAGACCGACACCCGCGGCTCGAAGCCGTGGTCGTGCTTGGCCCACTCCTCACGGAACTGCTCGATCTGCTTGCGCTGCTGGACATGGAAGGGCTCGCCCGACTCGTCGTCCTTGAGGGTCGATGACATCAGGTTCATCCCGGTACGGGCCGCCCAGCGCGCTGTCGCGTCCGAGCCGGCGCCCCACCAGATCCGCTCACGCAGCCCTTCCGACCAGGGCTCCACGCGCAGCAGGCCCGGCGGGTTCGGGAACATCGGGCGCGGGTTGGGCTGGGCGAATCCCTCGCCCTTGAGCACCTCGAGCAGGACGGCGGTGTGGCGTCGGGCCATGTCGGCATCGGACTCGCCCTCGGCAGGCTCGAAGCCGAAGTGGCGCCAACCGTCGATCACCTGCTCGGGGGATCCGCGCGAGATGCCCAACTGCAGTCGCTGGGTGGCAATCACATCGGCGGCGCCGGCGTTCTCGGCCATCATCAGCGGGTTCTCGTAGCGCATGTCGATGACGCCGGTCCCGATCTCGATCCGCTGGGTGCGAGCCCCGATGGCGGCGAGCAGGGGGAACGGGCTGGCGAGCTGCTGGGCGAAGTGGTGGACCCGGAAGTACGCGCCGTCGGCACCGAGCTCCTCGGCGGCCACCGCCAGGTCGATGGACTGGTGCATCACGTCGGCGGCTGAGCGGGTCTGGGAGCCGAGCGCGTCGGACCAGTGCCCGAACGACAGGAATCCAATCTTCTTCATATCTGGTTCAACGTTCAACCGTCCCCGGTATTCCCGAGGCGTGCTCCAGGGCTTGTGACGAGTGGCCCGAGGCCGATGAGCACTCGGCTGGTGGGCCGTTGGTCCGGTGCATGGCGGTAGCGTGGCCGGATGGTCTCCCCAACCTCCAGTGGCCGTGCGACGTCGGTCGAGGACATCTACCTGCTGATCGGTCAGTCGAACATGGCCGGTCGAGCACCGATCGCGCAGAGCGACCGCGCTGCGGTCCCCGACGTGTTCCTGTACGACAGCGAAGGGGAGTGGACCCCGTGCTCCAACGAGCCGTTGGGGATCAACCGCTACTCCACCGTGGAGGAGCCCGGCTCGATCACGCGGTTGAGCCTGGGGTACAGCTTCGGACGCCATCTGCAGGAATCGACCGGACGCTCCCTCGGGTTGGTGGTCAACCCGAAGGGCGCCACGACGATGTCCCAATGGAGCAAGCAGGACTGGGAGGGTCCGATCCCGCTGTACGCGGAAGCCGTACGACGGGCCGGAGATGCGTTGCGCCGCAACCCGGCCGCCACGTTGCGAGGCATCATCTGGCACCAGGGGGAGGGCGACAACAACGAGGAATCCGCACGTCAGTACCCGGCAAGGTTGAGTCAGATGGTCGCCGACCTGCGCAGCGACCTGCTGGTGCCGCAGGCCGTCTTCGTCGCCGGTGAGGTGGGCACCTGGCAGGGCCGCGGCACCCACATCAATCCGCAGATCAGGGCGGTCGGCGAGTACATCCCGCGAGCCACCTGGGTGTCGTCGGAAGGGCTGACCACCAACGAGACCGACTCCGACCCGTGGGGTCCCCATTTCGACTCGGTCAGCCAACGCACGTTGGGGATCCGTTACGCCGAGGCCGTCCTGGACCTGGTGGGTCGCTCCTCGACCTGACCGAGGGGATCACGCCTGATTGTGTGGGGGGTCAGACGGGGCCGGCGAACTCCTTGCCCCGCCACTGCGCCAGCCGTTCGGCCTGCTCGATGACCGCCGCGTGCGGCCGGGACCCGTCCCAGAGCTCCAGGGCGACACCGAGTCGGCGTCCTTGGCTGCGCGGTCGCCAGGATCCGACGATCTCGGTGCCGACCAGGATGGCCC
>DVLP01000320.1 GCA_018715445.1 Candidatus Avipropionibacterium avicola
GAGCCGCTACGCCTGCACCGGGCCTCGAGTCCGTCGGCGCGGATCGCCCGGGCCCGCGAGTTGCTCGAGATGGTCGGCATCGACCCGGACCTGCACGAGCACTACCCCCGTCAGCTCTCCGGAGGCCAGCAGCAGCGCGTCGCGATCGCCCGGTCGCTCGCACTCGACCCGACCCTGTTGGTCTGTGACGAGCCGACCTCGGCCCTGGACGTGTCGATCCAGGCCGAGATCCTCGCCCTGCTGTCGGACCTGCGCGAACGCCTGTCGCTGTCGATGCTGTTCGTGACCCACAACCTTGCCGTGGCACAGAAGTTGTGCGATCGGATCATCGTGATGGCCGACGGTCTGATCGTGGAGTCGGCACCCACGGACGTGTTGTTCTCCCGGCCGTCACACCCGTACACCGCTGCCCTGTTGGCGGCTGTGCTGCCGGCCCATCGTGATCCGCTGCCACCACAGCCGCGACCCGAACCCGTCCACGGAGGTTCGCTCGTCGAGATCGCCCCCGGTCACTGGGTGCGTCGCGACAGCGAGGACACGACCCTGCCCGCCACCACCCCAGAGTCCGGCCGCGATGACCTGCAGCCGGCAACACCTCAGGAGAATCGATGATCACCAACGTCTCACGACGGGCCCTTCTCGGTGCCGGCCTGGCCGCCACCGCCCTGGGCGCCACGTCCTGCACCTTCAGCAGCTCCGGACCGGGATCATCCGGTGGGGGTGGTGAGGGAGACGGCGACGAGATGGTGCTGCGCCAGATGATGCGCCCGATCGACCATCTCGACCCGGCCTTCGGCGGATCCACCGTGCCCGACACCGCCTGGTTGACCTCCAGCCTGTTCGAGGGGCTCGTCCTGCTCGATCCCGACGGCGGAGAGGATCCGCTGCCTGGGGTTGCCGAGTCCTGGGACATCTCCGACGACGGCCTCACCTACACCTTCCACCTGCGCGACAACGCGCAGTGGTCCAACGGTGACCCGGTGACCGCCGAGGACTTCGTGTGGAACTGGAAGCGCAGCCTCACCCCGAAGACCGCCGAGGAGCAGGAGAACGACCTGTCCTACAGCGGCGACGTCTACCTCAACGTCAAGGGAGCCGAGGACTACTTCGGCGGCAAGAACGACGACTTCTCCACTGTCGCAGTGAAGGCCACCGACGAGAGCACCCTGGAATTCCAGCTCGTCGACCCGGACCCGCGGTTCCTGCCGACCCTCACCGGTCGCACCACCCGTCCGTTGCACCCGAAGACGGTCGAGGAGCACCCGAAGGACTGGGCCGATCCGGAGAACTGGGTCAGCAACGGCCCGTACGTGTTGACCAAGTGGCGCGCCAACGCCGGCTTCACCGCCGAGCGCAGCGACAGCTACTGGGACGTCGACGAGTACCCGATCAACCGGTGGGAGGTGGTCTTCAACGACGGTGGAGACCCGGCCGGGATGGTGCAGTACAACGCCGACGAGATCGACGTGTTCCGGGTGAACGGTGACCCGGACTCGATCATCGCCAACGAGACCTTGGCCGACCAACTGCAGCTCGGCAGCCTCACCCAGTTCAACTCGCTCGAGGTGCTCAACAGCGAGAACACCATCCTCGAGGACGACGTCCGTGTCCGGATGGCGTTGTCGATGGCGATCGACCGCGACGCGATCGCCGAGATCGCCAAGCCGCTGAAGGCTGCCACCACGCTGTGCCCGAGCGGCATCGCCGGCTACGACCAGGTGGAGGCGGCGACCAGCTTCGATCCGGAGCGGGCCAAGCAGTTGCTGGCCGAGGCCGGACATGCCAACGGCGAGGGCATCCCCGAGATCAACATCATGATCTACAACAGCATGCCGTGGATCGAAGCCGTCGGTGAGATGTGGAGCGAGCACCTCGGTGTGAAGTACAAGATCGACCAGGTTGACGTCGGTGTG
Source organism: Candidatus Avipropionibacterium avicola (assembly GCA_018715445.1). Taxonomy (GTDB): domain Bacteria; phylum Actinomycetota; class Actinomycetes; order Propionibacteriales; family Propionibacteriaceae; genus Avipropionibacterium; species Avipropionibacterium avicola. The sequence continues at coordinate 1,914 of DVLP01000320.1, forward strand.
CTGGCGGAGAAGACCGACCAGGTCCACCCGGCCAACTACGTCGGTTTCCGCTACTACCACTACGGCATCAACATCCCGACCATGTACGGCTTCGCCAGCATGCTGCCGGCCAAGAGCCGGGCGATGCCGACGGCCGCGGTCAAGCGGTACTGGGAGATCGACAACGACAAGAAGATGTCGGCCTCGCAGAAGAAGGCTGAGCAGCAGGAGCTGATGGAGAAGAACTGGTGGCCGGACTACCGCGCCTATGCCGAGCTGGTCGACCAGGCGCAGCAGGCCGGTGACCCGGAGCAGAGCCAGCAGTTGGCGATCCAGGCCGCCACGGCCCTGGAGAAGACCCAGACCAACATCCCCATCCTGTGGTCGGGCTACACCTTCATGATCAAGCCCCACGTCAAGAACGTGAAGCCGACCTCGTACATGGACCTGCTGTTCAACCTGAAGGGCGTCACGATCGAGAAGTGAGCCCAGCGGTCACGACTGGCGCAACGCGGTCTCGATCGGCACCTCACCGTTGCCGAAGGCGATGGTGCGCCCGATGGTGGCCGGCTCGACCAGGGCTGCTGCCGCAACGGCAGCGACATCGGCTCGGCTGACTCGGCCCCGGCCCGGATCCACGACCTCGACCTTCCCGGTCGGGTTGTCGTCGGTGAGCGGGCCGGGGCCGAGCACCGTCCAGTCCAGGTCCGTGCTGCGCAGGTGTTCGTCGGCGGCAGCCTTCGCTTCGGCATAGGCGAAGAACGGATCGTCCTCGGCGACGCCGTGGTCGGTGCGTGACCCGATGTAGGACACCATGACGTAGCGCTTCACCCCTGCCGCTGCTGCCGCGTCCATCGAGCGGATCGCCGCATCACGGTCGACCGCCCGGGTCCGAGCCGGGTTACCGCCACCGGCCCCGGCGGACCAGACCACCGCGTCATGGTTGCCGAGCAGCTCTGTCAGGGCGGCGGTGTCGAGCTCCTCGACATCGGCGACCACTGGGTCTGCACCCAAGGCCCGCAGCTCGTCCGCGTGGTCGGGATTGCGGATCACGGCACTCACCCGATCACCACGCCCGACCAACAGCGGTACGAGGTGGAGCGCCACCTTGCCATGGGCTCCGATGACGACGACGTGACTCATGACGACCTCCCGATCGAGTGCTGGGGCCCTCCACGCTACCCGTCCCCCGAGCCCGTCGAGGGGTCAAGGCGTCCAAGGGCTCACCCGACAA
>DVLP01000321.1 GCA_018715445.1 Candidatus Avipropionibacterium avicola
CCAACAACTGAACGGAGCCGAGCATCCGATCCGGCCGGCCGAGGATGTGCTCTTCGGCGTGTTGGACCATCTGCCACTGACCGGCATCACCAGCATCATGTTGATGGTGCTGATCGCGATCTTCTTCATCACCGGCGCCGACTCGGCCTCCCTGGTGATGGGCACGATGTCGCAACAGGGACGGACCGAGCCTGCCCGTTGGGTGACGGTGACCTGGGGCACCCTGGTCGGTGCGATCGCGGCCGTCCTGCTGGTCTCCGACGAAGCCGGCCGCGGTCTCAGCTCACTGCAGAATGCGACGATCGTGGCCGCCCTGCCGTTCGCGGTGATCATGCTGTTCATGATGATCGCGTTCCTGAAGGACCTGCGCCGCGATCCCCTGATCCTGCGCGACCACTACGTGCGCACGGCCGTACGCCACGGCGTGCGGGCAGGTCTGGAGCAACACGGTGACGACTTCGCGCTGGTCCCGACCCAGTACGACCACTCGACCGATCCCCACCCGTGGGTGGAGCCCCCGGTGGACGACGAACTGGCCGAGACCTACAAGTCGGCCACCAGCGATCCGCCACCCGATGAGGATGGACCTTCGACCGGCTCGGGAGCCTGAGGCTCCCGAGCGGGTGGTACGGTGTCGCTCGTGATTGCGCACGTGCAGCAGCAGTGGTGGTGGCGTCCCTCGTCGACGCCTCGCCCCGCTGTGCGCTGAGCATCAGCACCCCACCACCCAGGCCGAGTCGTCATGACTCGGCCTTTGTCGTACGTGGGCCCGTGGTCGTGACGGCCTGACACCACCAGGAGAAGCCATGACCACCACGACCGTCCGTCCCGATGCCCACCACGACAGCGATCTGACCCGTTCGCGGGCCACCGCCGTGGCCCGTTCCGCGGCGATCGAGGCCCAGATCCGTACCGACCCCAGCCGTCACCGCGTCCTCACCGGTGACCGTCCGACCGGACCGCTGCACCTGGGCCACCTGTTCGGCAGCCTCCGCAACCGGGTCCGACTCCAGGAGGCCGGAGTCACCACCTTCATCGTGATCGCCGATTACCAGGTGATCACCGATCGTGAGGTCGCCGACCACATCGCCAGCGATGTCTGCGAGATCATCTGTGACCAGTTGGCCTGCGGGATGGACCCGCAACGCTCCACCTTCTTCGCCCACAGTGCGATCCCGGAGCTCAACCAGTTGATGTTGCCCTTCCTGTCGCTGACCAGCGTGGCCGAGCTGCAACGCAACCCCACGGTCAAGGCCGAAGCCGAGGCGGCCGGGATCCGTTCCCTGTCAGGACTGTTGCTCACCTATCCCGTGCATCAGGCCGCCGACATCCTGGCCGTGGGTGGCACCGTGGTGCCGGTCGGGCTGGACCAGTTGCCCCACCTGGAGGCCACCCGCCTGATCGCACGCCGCTTCAACGACCGCTACGGCCACGTCTTCACCGAACCCGATGCCCTGTTGTCCGAGGCACCGGTCGTGCTCGGCCTGGACGGTCAGAAGATGAGCAAGAGCCGTAACAATGCGATCCAGCTGCGTCACACCGCCGACCAGACCCGCCAGCTGATCCGGTCGGCGCGCACCGACTCGCAGCGGCGGATCAGCTACGACCCGGTCAACCGGCCGGGGGTGTCGAACCTGCTGCTGATCACCTCCCTGTGCACCGATGAGGCCCCCGAGGTGATCGCCGAGCGGATCGGTGACGCCGGGGCGGGGGAGTTGAAGCGCGTCGCCTGTGACGCGGTCAACGAACATCTCGCCGGGCTGCGCGCCCGTCGCGCCGACTTCGCCGCCGCGGGCCAGGACGTGCTCCAGGTGGTGCGCGACGGCAATGTCCGGGTGCGCGCCCAGGCCACCGAGATGCTGGAACGGGTCCGCGAAGCCATGGGCACGGTCTACTGACCCACGACCCCCGAGCTCGTCGAGGGGCACGAGCTCCAACGACCCCCGAGCCCGTCGAGGGGCACGAGCGCCCACGACCCCCGAGCTCGTCGAGGGGCCGCTCTTCAGGAGGATGTGGGTGGGCTGTGCCAGCATGGTCGCCATGGGGTTGAGCCGCAAACTGCTGGGTGAGGGCGAGGAGATCGTCCTGCACCTGCGCACGCACGCCAAGAAGCTGGTGCTGCCGGCCCTGGTCCTGATCGTGCTCGGCGCCCTGGTCGGTGTCGCGATCGCGCTGCTGCCCCCCAGCGCCGAGCCGTGGGGCCGGTTGGTGGTGGCCGGTGTCGCCGTGGTGCTGGCGATCGTCCTGGTGCTGGTGCCGTACCTGCGGTGGCGGACCACGACCTACACCGTGACGAACCGTCGGATCATCACCCGTACCGGGATCATCAACCAGACCGGGCACGACCTACCACTGGTGCGGATCAACGACGTCTCGTACGAGCGCAGCCTCACCGACCGGATGCTGGGCTGCGGCACCCTCAACATCCGCACCGCCTCGGAGCAGGGCCCGGTCGTGCTGCCGGATGTGCCCGGTGTCGAACGGGTCCACGTCGAGATCACCGAGCTGCTCTTCGACTCGACCAACCCGTCGTACCGACACGACGTGCACGACGACGAGGACGAGGACGAGGACGAGTCGTAGACTCCCGCCCGTGACCGAGACCCCCGAGCGCTCCGCCGCTGAGCCCGGCCGCGTGGAGCCCGACTCCGCCGGTGGGGTGGAGCGGCACCACCGCCTGTCGACCCAGCTGGTGCGTTTCGTGATCACCGGATGCCTGTCGGCCGTCGTGGACTTCGGCCTGTTGAACCTGCTGATGCTGGTCTTCGGCTGGGACCACACCTGGGCCAAGGCGCTGTCCTTCGTGGCCGGCACCACGACGGCGTACATGATCAACCGTCGCTGGACCTTCCGTGCCGAGGCCTCCACCAAGCGGTTCGTGGCGATCATCGTGCTGTACGCGATCACCTTCGCCCTGCAGGTCGGGATCTATTCGCTGCTGTTCCGACTGATGCAGCCCACCGGTTGGCCGGTGGTGGTGGTCAACGCGATCGCCTTCGTGATCGCCCAGGGGATCGCGACGACGGTGAACTTCGTCGTGCAGCGCACGGTGGTGTTCCGCCGGCGATAGGGGACTGCGGCCGGGGCGATAGGCTGGCTCGCCGTGGACGACCCTCGCACCTTCACCGTCGGGATCATCGGCGGCGGACAACTCGCCCGGATGATGTACACCGCCTCGATCCCGTTGGGGATCCGGGTCAAGCTGCTGTCGGTGACCGCCGACGACTCGGCGGCCCAGGTGATCGGGGACGTGACCCTGGGGCACCACACCGATGCCGACGCCGTACGGGCCTTCGCCGCCGACTGCGATGCCATCACCTTCGACCACGAACACGTGCCGAGCGAGATCCTGCGCCAACTGGAGGCCGACGGGGTCGCGGTCCGTCCCGGCCCGGCAGCGCTGGTGCACGCCCAGGACAAGGCCGTGATGCGGACCCGCCTGGCCGAGCTCGGGGTGCCGTGCCCGGTCAACCGGGTGGTCGCCGACGTCGACGAGCTGGTCGGCTTCGGTGACGAGCAGGGCTGGCCGATGATCGCGAAGGTCTCGCGTGGCGGTTATGACGGCAAGGGGGTCTGGAAGCTGGACTCGCCCGCCGAAGCCGCCGAGGTGATGGCCCCGGTCTTCTCCGACCTCGCCGACGGGGTCGTCGTGGTGGCCGAGGAGTTCGTCGACTTCGCCCGTGAGCTCTCGGCGTTGGCCGTGCGGTCCCCGTCGGGGCAGGCCGTCGCCTACCCGGTGAGCGAGACCGTCCAGCGTGACGGCATCTGCTGGCAGACCACCACACCGGCTCCCGCGATCGCCGAGGACCGGGCCGTCGAAGCGCAGCAGTTGGCGCTGCGCCTGGCCAAGGAGCTCGATGTCGTCGGCGTGCTGGCGGTCGAGTTGATGGAGCGCGCCAGTGGGGAGCTGGTGGTCAACGAGCTCGCGATGCGCCCCCACAACACCGGTCACTGGTCGATCGACGGAGCCCACACCTCCCAGTTCGAGAACCATCTGCGCGCCGTGCTCGACCTGCCGCTGGGGGACCCGTCGTCCCGGGAGACCTGGACCGTCATGCACAACGTGCTCGGCGGCACCGTCGAGGACCTGCCGTCGGCGCTGCTGCACTGCTTCGCCCGCGACCGCCGGCTGCGCGTCGAGCTCTACGGCAAGTCCGTACGGCCCGGGCGCAAGGTCGGCCACGTGGTGACCTTCGGCGACGACCTCGACCGGGTCCGGCGTCGCGCCGCCCATGCCGCCGGCTACCTGATGGGCGATCCTGACGCCTGATCAGGCTGTGGTGCAACAGTGATATCATTGCAACAGAGGTGATTCACATGTCGGCCATCACGATCCGTAAGCTTCCTGACGAGACCAAGCGACGATTGCGCATCCGCGCCGCTGCCAACGGTCGCTCCATGGAGAGTGAAGCCCGCGACATCTTGACCTCGGCTCTGGACCATGGGCATCGGGTCGACCTCACGTGGGTCGAGGAGCTCATCGCTGCTGGCACGGAGGCTGGTGGCGTCGAACTTGAACTACCGGATGATGACGAGGCGACCGCTGCGGACTTCAGCCCGCGATGATCATCCTCGACACCAACGTTCTGTCCGAACTGATGCGTGGTGAGGATGAAGGCGACTCCACCGTGCTCGCGTGGGTGAGGGGTCTGGCCGACCAACCAGTGACAACCGTGCTCAACCGTGCCGAGATCTTGGCAGGTGTCGTCCTGTTGCCGCCCGGGAAGCGTCGCGATCGACTCCAGATGCGTGCCACCCTCACCCTTGATCGCATCGGTGTCTGTCTGCCCCTGGTTCCAGAATGCGCTTTGACCTATGCGGACGTGGTGGCGACGCGACGCGCCGCAGGAAGGCCAATCGGTGCCATGGACGCACTGATTGCCTCAGTGGCGATCACCTCCGGAGCCGATCTCGCGACCCGGGACAGCGCGGGATTCGATGGTTTGGGGATCACTGTGATTGATCCGTGGCGAGCGTGAGGACGGGGAAGCCCATCGGATCAGTGTGGTTCCGCGCAATGAGGAATGATGGACCTCGGCGAATCCACCGAGGCGAGGAGATCAGATGACCACCCCGACGAGCGGCCCCCGTGTGGGGATCGTGATGGGTTCGGACTCGGACTGGCCGGTGATGGAGGCGGCGGCGCAGGCCTGCGCGGAGTTCGCGGTCCCGTACGAGGCCGATGTGGTCTCGGCCCACCGGATGCCCGACGCCATGATCGAGTACGGCCGGTCCGCCCACGAGCGCGGTCTCGAGGTCATCATCGCCGGGGCCGGTGGGGCCGCCCACCTGCCGGGGATGCTGGCCGCGGTGACGCCGCTGCCGGTGATCGGCGTCCCGGTCCCGCTGAAGCACCTCGACGGGATGGACTCGCTGCTGTCGATCGTGCAGATGCCGGCCGGCGTCCCGGTGGCTACCGTCTCGATCGGCAATGCCCGCAACGCCGGACTGCTGGCGGTACGGATCCTGGCGGCCGGTGATCCCTCCCTGACCGCGGCGATGCTCAGCTTCCAGGATGCGCTGCGTGACGCCGCCGAGGCCAAGGGCGAACGGGTGCGCACCAGCACCGGCGCGGCGGCGACATGATCAGCGAGCTCACCCACGGGCTGGGTCACCTGGGTCGTGGGATCGGCTTCATCTTCGCCCGTCCGCGACTGGCCCTGCTCGGGATGGTGCCGCCCCTGATCGTGTCGGCACTGATGGTCGGGCTGTTGATCTCCTTCGGCCTGTTCGGCCTGGAGCCCCTCACCGCTGCGGCGACCGGCTGGGTCCCCGAGTCCTGGCGGACCGCCGCCCAGGTGGTGATGGGCATCCTGGTGATGGTGATCGCGATCGGGCTGGCCGCGG
>DVLP01000322.1 GCA_018715445.1 Candidatus Avipropionibacterium avicola
CGACCTTCTTGCGTCGGCCAGCCTGCCAATGAGGAACTCGCGATCTGCGGCACCGAGCTCCGGCGAGAGATCCGGGTTGGCAACGACTTCCTGCGCCTCCGTGATCCGATCCCAGAAACTTGGGCTCGACACCTCAACTTTGCGCATGCCTGCGTGCAGCTGTTCCAACGCCTCGGCGTACTCGTTTGCTGTGACCGTAGGAGTCACCGGCGCGTAGTACGTCCACAGCGTCACCGCGAAGCCATCGCACTTATACACCACCGGATCCACTCGAGGCTCCAGGAGGCCTACTGGGCATCCGGCATCGGCGAGCCGTTGAGCGAGCTCGACTTCGAACGGAGCGGCCCCAAACTCTGGCGGAGCGACCCTTGCGAAGACGTCACATGGCGTCAGGCGCAGCGCCAACTTGTTCGAATTGTGGATGACTACCGCGTCGACTGCAGGCAGGCCCAAGTCTGTGGCTATCGAAACCGCTGCCGCGATCGAGCGCTTGATGTCGGGCGTGTCCATTCGACGATCTCCTCGATCTCTCTTCTGGGCCCTAGTCGAATCGTGTGACTACGCGGGTCTGCCCAACCTGAGTGCTCCTACGTCCACGTCCCCCGAGGCTGGTCGAGGGGCCTACTGGCACGCCCCGCGTCCCCCGAGCTCGTCGAGGGGTCAGGCCAGGAAGTCCGGCACCCTGGTCTTGGGACGACCGATGATCGCCCGGTCGCCCCGGACCAGCACCGGTCGCTGCATCAGCTCCGGGTGGGCGACCAGGGTCGCCACCACCTGGTCGACCTCGGCGACGTCGGCGTCGGTCAGCCCGAGCCGGGCGAAGGCGGCGTCGCGCCGGACCAGGTCGGTGACCGGGTCCTCCAGCTTGTCGATCAGCTGCCGCAGCTCGGCCTCGTCCAGCGGGGTCGTCAGGTAACGCACCACCTCGACCTCGACGCCGGCCTGCTCGGCCTCCTCGAGCGCTGCCCGCGAGGTCGAGCAGCGGGGATTGTGCAGGATCGTCACCTCAGCCATGGGCCGAGCCTACCGGCGACCTCTAGGCTGGTCCCATGATTCGCATCCTCAGTGGCGCCGGCCGCTACGCCGACCCGTGGCACCCGTTCCTGGTCACCACGGCCGGGATCGCCTCGGTCGCCGCGGAGCTCGATCTCGACCACGAGGCCGCCGATGTCACGCCGGACACCCTGGGTGACCTCGACGGCGTCGACGTCCTGGTCGTGAACGTCGGCGGGGGCGGGCCTGACCCCGACCTGTCGCCGGACCGCGCGTGGTCCGAGGCCTTCGCGACCGCGGAGGCCTGGCTGCGCATGGGTGGGGCGATGCTGGCCACCCACCAGGCGACGAACGGGTTCCCGGACTGGCCCGGCTACCGCAGCCTGCTCGGTGGTGAGTGGGTCCCCGGTACGTCGAACCATCCGGCGATCAGTGACGCCGTGTTCACCGCCCGGCCGGGCGCCGAGGCCGACCCGCTGCTCGCCGGGCTGCCCGGTGCCCCGCAGGCGCCACGGGTCGAGGCTTGGGACGAGCGATACTCGCATCTGGTGATGTCGCCGGAGGCGCAGGTGCTGTTGGAGCACGAGCTCGACGGCCAGGCGCAACCGGTGGTGTGGCGCAGCGGGGCCGACGGCGTACGGATCCTGGTGGACGCGCTGGGCCACGGCCCCGAGTCGTACGAGTCCCCCAGCCGTCGACAGTTGCTGGCCAACGAACTGCTCGAGCTCAGCGCGCCAGTCAACTAACCGCAGGCCAACTGACCACGGGCCAACTCACCGCCGGCCACATCCGTCAGGCCGGCAGGGTCGATTCCTCCATGTCACCGAGCTCCACCAGTTGGTGGTCCCCGGCCAGCACCCGCTCGACCAGGTCGGGCAGGCAGGCCGGCCACAACCAGTCGTCGGTGGCGCCCAGCTCGTCACCGGTCCACCAGCGGTGCCCGGTCAGGGTGAGCTGCTCGTCCTCGGTGTGACCGGCGATGTCGACGGTGAACGCCGGGACCCGGACCGCATAGAAGCTCTCCGAGACGATGTCGACGACCTGGTCGGAGTAGCCGTGCACCACGTGGCGGTGGGCGATCGGACCCAGTAGTTGGCCCTCCGCGACCCGGCAGCCGGTCTCCTCGGCGAGCTCACGCACCGCCGTACCGGCCTCGGTCTCACCCGGATCCATGCCGCCACCCGGCACGACCCACCAGGAGCGGTCGGGCAGGCCCGGGTCCGAGTCGGCGAACAACAGCACCCGTTCCCGGTCGTCGATCGTGACGACCCGTACCGTACGGCGGATGATCACCGGGCGTTCAGCGGGCTCGGGCGGCGGTCCATCACTACGTCGGCTCACGGTGCCAGCCTATGACCCCTGTGCGACACCAGCCCTGCGGCGTCCTAAGGTGTGCCGATGGACGGACGCGACCCCGAAGCCTTGGTACGAGAGTTCCACCAGACCTATGCCCTCCCGGTGGCCGAGGACGCCCCCAGCGTGGCCCGCGACCGGGTGCACATGAGGATGGCGCTGATCGCCGAGGAGTTCGCCGAGCTGGTCGGCGCGGTCTACGGCGAGTCCGCCGGCCAGATCGTCGAGCAGGCGTTCACGGCGGCGGTGGCGGCCGACGACCAGACCCGCGACACCGTCGAGACCGCCGATGCGCTGGGCGACCTGGTCTATGTCACCTACGGCATGGCGCTGGAGTGCGCGATCCCGCTGCCGGCGGTGCTGGCCGAGATCCAGGCCTCGAACCTGTCCAAGCTCGGTGAGGACGGCAAGCCGATCTATCGCGAGGACGGCAAGGTCCTCAAGGGTCCCGGCTTCTTCCCGCCCGATGTCGCCGGCGTGCTCGACGACCACGGCTGAGTCAGTCGGCTGAGCCGGTCCCGCGTCAGCCCAGCACCCGCAGCAGGGCGCGGGCATAGGCGCACTCGGCGTCCGGATCGGTCACCTCGACCACGGCACCGTCGGGCCCCACGATCCGTACCGCATGGTGGTGGTCGTGGCGCACCAGGGAGACGAACCGGTCACCCAGGGCATCACGCAGCTGCGCCTCCCGGGGCAGCCAGACGGTGTGCTCCACCGCCACCGAGTCCAGCGCCCACTCGGTGGTCCCGTTGAAGGCCAGGATGATCCCGGTGTCGAGGTCATGGGCCTCCACGGTCATGTCGGCCAGGTGGAACACCTCGTCGCCCATCTCCGGCTTGGCGATGACGAAGCGGTCACCGTTGGCGGGCTGCCAGGACAGTCCCGCCTGCTGCAGGGCCCTGGCCAAGGTCGCGGTGATCATGGCCCCCAGTCTTGGTGCCGGTCGGGCCGAACACAACCGTGGCCACCTATTTCGGTGGACCCGGGACCGGGTTGGGCGTAAGGTCGACCGGCTTCCAATCACACACCCGAAGGGTGCGCCTGTGCCATGCCCGACTCCGAACTGCTCCAGGAACGACAACATCTGATCGACTCCCGCGCCGCTCTGAAGCGGATGCACGACCACACCGCCTCGATGGCCTTCACCGGGGAGAACACCGCCATGGGTGGCGACCACGTCTCCACCCAGTACCTGCTCCAGACCCTCTATCGACGGATGCTCTCGCTGCGCGACGATCCGACGATCCCGCTCTTCTTCGGTCGCATCGACACCGACCGGTCCCTCGGGGCCGATGCCGATGCCGCCCGCTACGTCGGGCGTCGCCATGTCACCGCCGAGATCGGGGGTGAGCCCCTGGTCGTCGACTGGCGCGCCCCGGTCGCACTGCCCTTCTACCAGGCCCGTCCCCAGGACCCGATGGGGGTACGGCTTCGCCGCCGCTTCGGCTTCTCCAACGGCGAGCTGACCGCGTACGAGGACGAGGACCTCACCGGCGCGGCCACCGACGACTTCCACTCCACGATCCTGGAGTCGGAGATCGAGCGACCCCGTACCGGTCCGATGCGCGACATCGTTGCCACGATCCAGCCCGAGCAGGACGAGATCGTCCGCGCGGACCTGGCGATGTCGCTGTGTGTGCAGGGCGCTCCCGGCACCGGCAAGACCGCTGTCGGCCTGCACCGAGCGGCCTTCCTGCTCTATGCCCACCGCGACCAACTGCGCCGCTCCGGGGTGCTGGTGCTCGGACCGAACGACAACTTCCTCTCCTACATCGGCGATGTCCTGCCCGCCCTGGGCGAGATCGATGCCCGCTCCGAGACCGTCACCTCGCTCACCAGCCATCATGTCGGGCGTCAGGCCACGGCCGACGACCCGACCCCGGTCGCGGTCCTCAAGGGTGATGCCCGGATGGCCGAGGTCGTCCACAACGCCGTGTGGGCAGGGATCGGGGAGGCCATCGAGCCGCTGGTCGTCCCCCGTGGCTCGCGACAGTGGCGGGTCCCGGCGTACCTGGTGAACGAGATCGTCACCGAGCTGCGCACCCGCGGCATCCGGTACGAGGCAGGCCGGACCATGCTGCCCCAACGCCTGGCCGACCAGGTGCTGCGGCGGATGGAGGCTGCCGGTGACTCCCCCGACGACCGAGTGCAGAACGCGGTCGCCCGGACCGCCCCGGTCAAGCAACTGTGCAAGCAGTTGTGGCCCTCGATCGATCCGGCCAAGCTGCTGTGGCAGCTGTGGTCCGATCCGGACCTGCTCGCCGCTGCTGCCGACCAGATCCTCACTCCGGCAGAGATCGAACTGTTGGCGAGCCAGCGAACCGCTCGGTCCGCGCGATCCCAGCGATGGTCACCGGCCGACGTGGTGCTGCTGGACGAGATCGTCGACCAGCTCGAACGCACCCCGAGCCTGGGACACGTGATCATCGACGAGGCCCAGGACCTGTCGGCCATGGAGCTGCGCGCCGCGGGTCGCCGGGCCAGCACCGGATCGGTCACCTTGTTGGGGGACCTGGCCCAGGCCACCACGGCGTGGGCATCCTCGTCCTGGGCCGATTCCCTTGCCCACGTGGGACATCCGCAGGCCCGGGTCGAGGAGCTGCGGGCCGGATTCCGAGTCCCGGGTGCGGTGATCGACTACGCTGCCCGGCTGCTCCCGGTGATCGCTCCGGGGTTGCTGCCGCCGTACTCGGTCCGACGGACCCGCGGCGAGCTCGACCTGCGCGAGGGCGGTGCACCGGTCTGGGTGTCCGCGGTCACCGAAGCGTTGCGACTCGAGGGCACCGTCGCCATGATCGTGCCCGATGCCGTGCTGGACCGGGCACGGACCGCGCTCACCGAGCAGGGCCTGGGTTTCACCGATGCGACCACCACGGCCACCACCGACGAGGGTGTGCCGCAGGACCCTGACGAACGGTTCGCCGAACGCCTCGAACTGGTGCCGGCTCGACTGTCCAAGGGCCTCGAGTTCGACCACGTCGTGCTGGTCGAACCGTCCGGGATCGTCGACGGGGAAGCCGATCGGGTCACCGGGCTGCGTCGGCTCTACGTCTGCCTGACCCGTGCGGTCACCTCACTGGTCGTGGTCCACGAAGGCCCACTGCCGGCCGAGCTGTCCGACTGAACGGAGCCCGGCCGGCTGTGGGCCGACAGGTGCGGGTCACGCCGAGGGGATCTCGATCTCCTTGACGAACTCGTCGATGGTCTCGTCGGAGCCGATCACCTTGGCCGCGTCACGGGTGTACTGCAGCTGGTAGCTGTCGGTCCTTTCGTCAACCACGAAGGCGATCCAGCCGGTCTGCGAGCCACCGTCGCGACGCGAGATCCGGTCGAACGCCTCGAGATCGGCGGCCTCCAGGTCCTCGGTCACCAGACGGGTCTTGTTGCTCCAGAACTCGTCACCGTCCCACGAGATCTGGAAGGCACCCTCGGAGACGGCGCCACCGTACTTCTCACCCGGGCTGACCTTGACCTGCACCAGCACGACCTCCCCGCCGTCGGCGATGACGTCGGCCTGCTCCTCGGAGTCGAAGTCACGGATCACCTTGATGATCTCGATCACGTCGTCGGTGTCGGGGTCGGTGAACTTCTCGCCGACCTTGACCTCGGTCGGCTCAGCGCCCTGCTCGGTGGGCTCGGACGAGGTGGACTCCGTCGGTTCGCCGCCCGTGCTGGGCTGCGTGCTGGCCTCGGTGGTGGTCGCCGCCGGCGGCGGGGTCGTCGACTCCTCGGCGCTGCCGGAGCAGCCGGCGATCGTGAGTGCCAGGCTCAGGCTCGAGACGGCGACCAGACCGCGGACCATCGAGATCTTCTTCATGCTGTGGTGTTCTCCCCTGTTTCTCCACACCCGCGTCGACTGACCGGGCCGAGCACTCGGACGGAGGTTCGGTCGACAAGGTTCCGTTCCTGAGCAGGGAAGTCTGGGTGACATCGGTCACCCCTCGACGGGCTCGGGGGACGTGGGGTCCGGGACTCGGGGGACGTATGGCTCAGAAGAGGGTGGGTTGCAGGTCGACCGGGAGCTGCGGCATCCGGGGACGGCTGCGCCACTGGGCCTGTTGGTCCCAGGCCAGGGGGTCGGGCTGTGAGGGTTGGGGCCCGTCCTCGACGACATGGCCCAGCACCCGGCGGGCCGCCAGGGCCGTACCGGGCAGTCCGAGGTCGTTGATCGCACGATGCACCAGGTCGGCCGGGTACGGCAACTGTCCGCTGTCCTCGGTGAGGCCGAGGTCGAGCCCGTCCTGGGCGGCCATCACTGCCCGGTTGTGACGCCACCGAGCCTGGGCGGAGGGATCGGCGAGCCGGCGCAGGACGGCCGGGCCGACGAGCGTGCGGACCCGGTCGCCACCGCTGTCGACCTCGGCGAAGATGCTCTCCGCGTCGCCGAACTCGGTCAGCAGTGCCGCCGCTCGTTTTGGTCCGATCCCCTCGACCCCGGGCAGGTTGTCCGACGGATCGCCTCGCAGGGCAGCAAAGTCGGGGTACTGCTCGGGTCGGACCCCGGTCAACACGTGCAGCCGCTGCGGTGTCAGCATCGGCGATCCCTCGACCCCACCACTGATCACCCGCAACACGCTGGTCGACTCGTCGATCAGGGCGAAGGCGTCCCGGTCGGAGGTCACCAGCACCGTGACGCCGCCGTCGTCGGCCACCAGGCGCGCGGCCGAGGCCAGTACGTCGTCGGCCTCCCATCCGTCCGGGGTGACGACGTGGATGCCGAGCCCGTCCAGCACCTCGCGGGCCAGGTCCAGTTGGGAGACCAGGGTCGGCAGCTTCTCCTCCCGCTGGGCCTTGTAGCTCGGCCAACGGCTCCGGCGGTGGTTGTGGGTGGGGTCGTCGAAGCCGACCACCACCCGGGTCGGACCGACCCGTTCCGCGGCTGCGACCAGCTGGGTCACCAGCCCCCGGATCGCCCAGATCGGGGCGCCGTCGTCGCGGCGGGCCCCAGTGGCGGCCAGGGCGTGGAAGCTGCGGTGGACCAGCGAGTTGCCGTCCACCACCATCACCCGTTGCGTCACACCCCGAGACTATCGCCCGGCGGCGGATGTGGGATCATGGCGGCATCGGATCCGCGTGGCGCGGATCCACCCGTTGTGCATCTACCTGGTCCCCATCACGGCCGCTCCCCTCGGAGCCTGGCCGACCAAGGCGGCACGTATCTCCCGCCCGACCCGGTGGAAGGACATCCGATGAGCGTACGACCCGAGACCCGCCCCGAGACCGACCCTGTCCTGCACGAACGACTCGTGCCGGCCGTGGGCCGCAGCTACTTCCCCATCGCGCTGGCCGCGCGACTGCCGTACGCCATGATGGTCGTCGGTGTGTTGACCCTGGTGGTGGCCGCCCGCGGCTCGATGACCCTCGGCGGGATCAACTCGGCCGTGGTGGGTGCGGGGACCGCCCTGGTCGGCCCCTTGATCGGCGCCGCGGTAGACCGCTGGGGACAGCGCCCGGTGCTGCTGGTCGTCGGCATCGTGAACTGTGTGTCGCTGCTGGTGATGTCGTGGGTGGTCTTCACCACCCTGCCGGACTGGGCGGTGCTGGTGACCGCCTTCGCCATCGGTGCCTCGGCACCCCAGGTCGGCCCGATGTCGCGCAGCCGGTTGGTCGCCCTCATCGGGCGGGCCATCGTCCCGGGCCGGCGGGCCCCCGTCTTCAACGCCACCATGTCGTACGAGTCCGGCGCCGACGAGATCGTCTTCGTCTTCGGTCCGGTGATCGTCGGGCTGCTGGCCACCGCCAACCCGGTCGCCCCCGTGGTCGGCGCAGCCGTGCTGACCGGCGTCTTCGTCGGGGCCTTCGCGCTGCACCCGAGTGCCCGCGTCGCCCGTGGCACCGCCAGCACCGACACCGGATCCGAGCCGGCCCGGGCCCCGGCCACCGCCCTGCTGGCGCCACGACTGCTGGTGCTGGTGCTGGGTGTGCTCGGCATCGGACTGATGTTCGGCACCGTGCTGACCTCGCTCACCGCCGTCATGGAGGACCTGGGCCACACCGGTCAGGCCGGCTTGATCTACGGCACCATGGGCGTCGGCTCGGCCGTGCTGGCCCTGTCGGTGGGACGGTTCCCCGCCAGCTTCAGCCTGCGGTCCCGCTGGGTCTGGTTCGCCGCGGTGATGGTGGCCGGGGTCATCGGTTATGCCGTGGCACCCTCGCTGGGCTTGATCACGGTCGCCTTGCTGGTCACCGGGG
>DVLP01000323.1 GCA_018715445.1 Candidatus Avipropionibacterium avicola
CAGGTGGGCCCGCGCACGTCGGCGGCCCTGCGCCTGGGCGCCACCGCGACCCTGTCCACCTCGTTGGTGGTGCGTGAGGAATCCCTGACCCTGTACGGCTTCGACGACGACGCGGCGCGTGACCTGTTCGAGCTGCTGCTGACCGCCAACGGGGTCGGCCCGAAGCTGGCCCAGGCTGCGTTGGCGGTGCACGAGCCCGACGTGTTGCGCAGCGCCATCGCCAACGGTGAGCACACCGTGCTGACCGCCGTCCCGGGGATCGGTCGCAAGGGGGCGGAGAAGATCTGCCTCGAGCTGCGCGACAAGGTGCAGCGACTCGGCGCGATCAGCGCCCCGACCGCTGGCGAGCAGACGACGCCCGACGAGATGTGGCGCGGCCAGGTCAGCGAGGGTCTGCAGGGGCTGGGCTGGTCGGCCAAGGACGCTGTCGGTGCCTGTGACCGGGTCGCGCCCCTGGTCGAGGAGGACCCGCAGATCAGCATCGCCGCGCTGATGCGGGCAGCCCTGCAGAGTCTGGCCCGCTGATGGCACGGGAGGTGGACCCGCAGGCCGAGCCCAGCGACCTGGTGGTCGACAGTGCCCTGCGTCCCGACACGTTGGCCGACTTCGGGGGCCAGCCACGGGTCCGCGACCAGCTGGGCCTGGTGCTCGATGCGGCCCGGCGGCGCGAAGCCGTACCGGACCATGTCCTGCTGTCGGGCCCACCCGGGCTGGGCAAGACCACCCTGGCCATGATCATCGCCACCGAGATGGGGGCGCCGATCCGCATCTCCAGCGGGCCTGCCATCCAGCATGCCGGCGATCTCGCCGCGATCCTGTCCGGGCTGGTCGAGGGCGAGGTCTTCTTCCTCGACGAGATCCACCGGATGTCGCGACCGGCCGAGGAGATGCTGTACATGGCGATGGAGGACTTCCGGGTCGACGTGGTGGTCGGCAAGGGTCCGGGCGCCACCGCGATCCCGTTGGAGATCCCTCGGTTCACCCTGGTCGGTGCGACCACCCGGGCGGGCCTGCTGCCGGGACCGCTGCGGGACCGTTTCGGCTTCACCGCCCAGCTCGACTACTACGAGGCCGCCGACCTGGAACGGATCGTGGTGCGATCGGCCGGGCTGCTCGGTGGTCGGCTCGACGCGGAGGCGGCAGCCGAGATCGCCCGCCGCTCGCGGGGGACACCACGGATCGCGAACCGGCTGCTGCGGCGGGTCCGCGACTACGCCGAGATCCACGGCGACGGCCGGTTGAGCCTGCAGTCCGCCCGACACGCGTTGGAGCTGTACGAGGTCGACGAGCTCGGACTGGACCGGCTGGACCGTGCCGTGCTGGAGGCGATCTGCGTCCGTTTCGCCGGGGGACCGGTGGGCTTGTCGACACTGGCGATCTCGATCGGCGAGGAGCCCGAGACCGTGGAGGAGGTCGCCGAACCCTTCCTGGTCCGCCAGGGCTTCCTGATGCGGACCCCGCGGGGGCGGGTCGCGACCCGCCAGGCCTGGCAGCACCTCGGTCTCACCATGCCCGCGGAAGCGGAGCGGCAGGGGCCCGGTACGGGGCCGGAGACGCTGTTCGGCTGAGCCGGGGCAGCGTGTCGGCCCGAGCCTCGCGGGTAGACCGCCACCGCGTTGCTACGCTGGTCGCTGCATCGCGGTGGCGTTGGATAGACTCCCGCGGTCAGCACTCTTACGTCGACACGGAAGCGGAGACTCGGTCTCGCCATGGATGCCAATCTGATGACCACGATCGCGATGATCGCCTTGATGTTCGTCGCGTTCTACTTCCTGATCCTTCGCCCGCAGAAGAAGCGTCAGGAACAGCAGCGCAAGACCCTCAACGCCCTGGAGCCCGGTGCACGTGTGCTGACCAGCACCGGTGTCTACGCCAAGCTGCTGCGGATCGGTGAGAAGCAGGCCGTGCTCGAGCTGTCGCCGGGCCACGAGATGACCATCGTCAAGCACGCCATCGTGCGCGCCGTCCAGCCCGGCGACGAGGACCTCGAGATGGAGTCCGAGGACTTCCACGACGCTGACGATGCATCGCACGACGTCACCTCGGGCGAGGCCGCGGACTACGATCCCGAGAACCGGGACAGCTTCCCCTGGGCCGACCGCGACGGCGAGTCTCACAAGCCCGGGGCCTGACCGTGGCGGCCGCCCCCCGGTCCCGACCGGTCCTGCGCCTGGTCACGGTCCTCGTCGTCATCGCACTGAGCTACGTGCTGATGGCCACGCAGAACTCGTGGCTGCCCAAACTGGGCCTGGACCTGCGCGGCGGGACGACGATCCTGCTGACCGCCCGCAATGTCGACCCCGACGAGGGCGGCAGCATCGCCAGCAACAGCCTGGACCAGGCCCGCGGCATCATCCAGAACCGTGTGGACGCGCTCGGTGTCGGCGAGAGTGAAGTCACCATCTCCGGCGGCAACCAGATCCAGGTCTCGGTGCCGAACATGCAGCGCCAGGAGCTGATCGACACCGTTGGCCAGACCGCGGTGCTGCAGTTCCGCCTGGTCTATCTGGCCCAGCCGGTGCAGGCGCCGATGGAGCAGCCGAGCGACGAGCCGTCGGGCGAGCCCTCCGGTGAGCAGTCGCAGGAGCCGGGCGACGACGGTTCGGACCAGCCCAGCGATGAGCCGAGCGACGAACCGACCGATGAGGCCTCCGGCAACAACCGGCCAGCGCCGCAGTTGCCGACCGTGCCGCCTCCGTCGGCCGGCTCGGAGGATGCTGACGTCCCGGTCGAGGAGACCCTGGCCTGGCAGCCCACCGAGGCCGACTACCAGAAGTTCCTGGCCTACAGCTGTGACCAGCCCCGCGAGGACTTCGCGCGGCAGTCCCTGGTCACCTGCAACGAGGACGGCACCGAGAAGTACTTGCTGGGCCCGACCCTGATCGACGGCGACCAGCTCTCGAAGGCCTCGGCGGGCATCCCGCAGGGCAGCGTCGAGTGGGTCGTCGATCTGGAGTTCAAGTCCGGCGGGGCCGACCTGTTCGGTCAGGCCACCAGCCAACTGTCGCAGCAGCAGTCGCCGATGAACCGGTTCGCGATCGTGCTGGACGGAGTGTCGATCTCGGCGCCTGAGGTGAACAAGCCGATCACCGACGGCCGTGCTCAGATCAGCGGCAACTTCAATCAGAACAGCGCCCAACAGCTGGCGAACGTGCTGAAGTACGGGTCGCTGCCGTTGGCCTTCGAGATCTCCTCGGTCGACACGGTCTCGGCCAGCCTCGGATCCGAGCAGCTGCGGGCCGGCCTGATCGCCGGTGCCATCGGTCTGGCCCTGGTGCTGGCGTACTCGATCCTGTACTACCGCGGTCTGTTCATCGTGATCGCGGCGTCACTGGTGATCGCGGCCACGATGACCTACGCGATGATGGTGCTGCTCGGTGAAGCCATGGGCTTCGCCCTGAACCTGCCCGGGATCGCCGGCGCCATCGTGGCGATCGGCATGACGGCGGACTCGTTCATCATCTACTTCGAACGAATACGTGACGAGGCGCGCGAGGGCAGGACCCTGCGCAGCGCCGTGGCCAGCGGTTGGCGGCGTGCCCGCCCGACGGTGATCATCTCGGACTCGGTCCAGCTGATCTCGGCGGTGATCCTGTTCATCCTCGCCAGCGGTGCGGTGAAGGGCTTCGCCTTCACGCTCGGGCTCACCACGGTGATCGACCTGATCGTGGTGGTCTTCTTCACCCATCCGCTGATGGAGCTGTTGATCCGGACGAAGTTCTTCGGCAAGGGGCACACACTGTCCGGGCTCGATGCGCACCACCTCGGGGTGGACCGTCGACCACGGACCCGACTCGCGAAGGGACGGGCCTGATGGCTGCACGTCGCAAGTCCAACCGTCGCAGCGGGCGGGCGTCCAGGCGGCACGAGCCGGTGGACCTGCCCAAGGACGAGGAGCTGCTGTCCGAGGACGAGGACCTGGTCGACGACGGTGACCTCGAGGACGCTGAGCTGCCCGACAGCCCGGACGAGGACGACTCCGACGACGAGTCGGATCGCGACGAGGACGAGGACCGGCGCCGCGCCGCCCCGCGGGCGACCTTCGCCAGCAAGCTCTACTCGGGGCAGATGTCGTTCCCGTTCATCGAGAAGCAGCGGGTCTTCTACGTCATCTCAGCTGTGCTGATCCTCGCTTCGATCGTGACGGTGGCGGTCCGTGGCATCAACTTCGGCATCGAGTTCCTGGGTGGTGCCGACTTCCAGGTCGCCACCACGGTCGACGACGACACCGTCTCGACCTTCACCGATGCGGTGACCGGGACCGGGCTGCCCGAGATGAACGAGGTCACGGTCCGCACCATCGGTGACAACCGGGTCCGGATCCAGACACGCACGCTCGACAGCACCACCGAGGTACCGGTCGTTCAGGCGGCGATCGCCGAAGCGGCCGGGGTGGAGCCCGGCGAGGTGGCCTACAGCCTGATCGGTGCCTCCTGGGGTGGCCAGATCACCCAACAGGCCCTCATCGCGCTCGGTGTCTTCCTGGTGCTGGTCTGCGTGGTGATCGCGATCTACTTCCGCAACTGGAAGATGTCGGTGGCCGCCATGATCGCGCTGCTGCACGACCTGGTGCTGACCGTCGGGATCTACGGTGCGGTCGGCTTCGTGGTGACCCCGGCCTCGGTGATCGGCGTGCTGACCATCCTGGGCTACTCGCTGTACGACACGGTGGTGGTCTTCGACAAGGTCAGGGAGAACACGCGCAACCTGCTCGGACAGACCACCCGGACCTATGCCGAGGCGTCCAACCTGGCGGTCAACCAGGTCTTCGTCCGCTCGGTCAACACCACGATCATCGGTGTGCTGCCGGTGGCGGCGCTGCTGATCGCCGGGGTGTTCATCCTCGGGGAGGGGCCGCTGAAGGACCTCGCGCTGGCGCTGTTCGTCGGCATGCTGGCCGGGGCGTACTCGTCGCTGGCCATCGCGACGCCGCTGCTGGTGCGGATGGTCGAGTGGCAGCCCGAGATCGTGCGCCACAACCTGCGGGTGATCAAGCGGCGGGCCTCGGCCAGGCCGGCGGCCGACGAGGTCGACCCCGACGACGAGGACGCCTTGGTGGGTGCCTCGGCCGGTGGGTCTCGGTCTCGCGCGTTGAAGGACTCCGGGTCGCGGCGGCCGCAGCCGACGCGGTCGAGCCGGGCCTCGCGGAAGGGACGGCGCGGACGATGAGCACCTCGGTCGAGTCACCGGCCGAGGTGGTCGACGGCCTGGTCCGCACCGTCCCCGATTTCCCGAAGCCGGGGATCGAGTTCTACGACATCGCCCCCGTGCTGGCCTCGGCCCGCGGGCTGAAGGCGTCGGTGGACGCCCTGATCGGTGCCTGCCCGCTCGAGGTGGACGTGGTGGTCGGGGTGGAGGCCCGCGGCTTCATCGTCGGGGCGCCGGTGGCGATCGGGATCGGCAGTGGCTTCGTCCCCGTACGCAAGCCCGGCAAGCTGCCGGGTCCGGTGATCAGCCACTCGTACACCCTCGAGTACGGCGAGGCCACTCTCGCGGTCCAGCAGGACGCCTTCGAGGCCGGTGCCCGGGTGTTGCTGGTCGACGACGTCCTCGCCACCGGTGGCACGATCGCGGCTGCCGCTGCGCTCACCGAGCAGTTGGGCGGCGTGGTCGTCGGGGTCAGCGTGCTGTTGGAGCTGGCCGGCCTCGGTGGGCGGGAGAACCTGCGCCGTGCCGGACTGGGCGACGTCCATGCGGTTGTGACGCGTTGAGGACCTGACGATGGCACGGACCAAGGGGAGTCGGGTCGGCTGGACCAACGAAGCGTTGGTGCTGCTGCCGGCCCGGGCGGCCTCACCGCTGCAGGAGCTCGGACGCCGAGCGATGCTGGGCGTCATCCTGGTCGCGATCATCGTGGCCATCGTCTGGCTGGACCGTGCCTCCTACACCGACAACCACGACGGCACGGTCGACCTGATCGATGCGCTGTACTACGCGACGGTCACGATGACCACCACTGGTTACGGTGACATCACCCCGGTCACCCCGCACGCCCGCCTGGTCAACGCCCTGCTCGTCACGCCGCTGCGCGTGATGTTCCTGGTGTTGTTGGTCGGGACCACCCTGGAGGTGCTGGCCAACGAGGGCCGGCGGATCTTCATCGACTCGCGTTGGAGGAAGCGGATGCGCAACCATGTCGTGGTCATCGGATACGGCACGAAGGGTCGATCGGCGGTCACCACCATGCGCCGCAACGACATCGACCTGGCCAAGTTGGTCGTCATCGACTCCTCTCCGGCCGCACTGGCCGACGCCAACCGGGACGGCGTCGCCGCCATCGAGGGGGACGGGACACGGCGAGAGTTGTTGCAACGTGCCGAGATCAGCCGGGCCCGCGAGATCATCATCACCCTGAACCGCGACGACGCTGCGATCCTGACCACCCTCACCGTCCGTCGGCTCAACCCGAGCGCCCATGTCGTGGTGGCCTGTCGTGAGCACGACAACGTCTCGCTGTTGCGTCAGTCCGGCGCCGACGCGGTGGTGACCTCCTCCGATGCGGTGGGTCGACTGCTGGGCCTGTCGGCGGTCAGTCCCAACCTGGGCAGCGTGATCGAGGACCTGCTGAGCAGCGGCGAGGGCCTCGAGGTCTTCGAACGCATGGTGAGTGCGGAGGAGGTCGGCAACCCGCCCTCGGCGATCATGGGGGAGCGGGTCGTCGCCGTCGTCCGGAACAAGACGCTGCGGCGGTTCTACGATCCTGCCGTGCAGGAGTTGCAGACCGGCGACCACGTGATCGTGGTCCGTCAGGCCGCCTCCTGACGACCGGCTCGCGCGACGGGTCCTGTGTTTTCGTTGACAGTGTCGTGACCGAGGGGAGTAGATTGACCACAACGATGTGGTGAGTCAGGTCTCGGGGCCTACGAAAGGATGCGTCTCGTGTCCACAGTCCCAGGCGATCCGGTCACGCAGGTGTCGGGACGCCTCCCTTCCTCGTTGCGAGCATGGGTGGTCGGCCTGCTGTTGGTCCGTGGGCTGCTCGCCGTGATCCTCGGCATCATCCTGCTGAGCGCCCCGGCCGTCGGCGGCACCGTGCTCGCCCTGGTGATCGTGATCACCGTGGGGGCCTGGCTGATGGTCGACGGCCTCACCTCCATCGCCACCGGCATCTCCGAGCGACGCCACCGGGTCACCGGGGCGGGGTGGACGATCCTCGGTGGCGTGCTTGCCCTGCTGACCGGTCTGGCCGCCCTGGTCTTCCCGCTCACGACGGCGGCGTACGGCGGGTTGCTGCTGCTCTGGTTGGCCGCGATCGGGCTGGTGCTGCGCGGTGTGGCGGAACTGCTCGACCGCCAGCTCGGCGGATGGGTCCGACTGCTCGGTCTGCTGAACGTCGTCTTCGGCATCGTGTTGGCCGTTGTCCTGCTCAGCAATCCCGGAGCGGCCCTGCTCGCCCTCGTCTGGTTGATCGCCTGGTACGGGATCCTCTTCGGGATCGCCGGCATCGTCGGCGCGGTCGTCGTGCTGCGCGCCAGCCGGCGACCGGACTGAGCCCGGGGGACCGCACATGGTGGAGCCGATCCCGCAACCCTCAGGGGTGACCCAGGAGGTCGCCACCGGAACCCTGCCGGCGTGGGCGCAGGTCGAGGAGTTGGTGCGGGAGGCCCACCAGCGCTACCGCGACCACGACGAAGGCGCCGTCGCCGACTACATCCCGATCCTGGCCGAGACGGACCCGCGCCTCTTCGGTCTGGCGGTGATCGACCGGACCGGCGGCGTGCACGATGCGGGAGATGCCCGGCACCCGTTCTCGGTCCAGTCGATCTCGAAGTTGTTCGTGTGTGCACTGGTGATCGAGGAACTGGGACATGACCTCGTCCGCGATCGGATCGGGGTCAACAACACCGGGCTCGCGTTCAACTCGGTGATGGCGATCGAGCTGAACGACGGCCACCCGATGAATCCGATGGTCAATGCCGGGGCGATCGCCACCACCGCGCTGATGCCGGGGGAGACGTCGGCGGAGAAGTGGGAGCACATCCGTGACGGACTGTCCGCCTTCGCCGGGCGCACGCTGCGGATGGATGGTCAGGTCTATCGCTCCGAGGCCCGCACCAATGAACGCAACAAGGCACTGGCCCGTTTGCTGAGCAGCTACGGGCGCCTCGACGAGGACCCGCTGGAGGTCGTCGACATCTACACCCGCCAGTGTGCGATCACCGTGACCGCCCATGACCTGGCGGTGATGGGGGCGACCCTGGCCTCCGGTGGGATCAACCCGGTCACCGGGGATCGGGTGGTCTCACCCGAGGTGTGCCGGGACACCCTGGCCACGGTGGCCAGCTCCGGGCTGTACGAACGCTCTGGCGAGTGGCTCTTCGAGATCGGTCTGCCCGCCAAGTCCGGGGTGGCCGGGGGCATCGTCGCAGTGGCCCCCGGCAAGGGTGCGGTCGGTGCCTTCTCGCCGCCGTTGGACCGAGCCGGCAACTCGATACGCTCCCAGCTCGCGATCGGACACCTCTCCCGTTCCCTCGGGTTGAACCTTTTCGCCTCCGCACCGGACTCCTGAA
>DVLP01000324.1 GCA_018715445.1 Candidatus Avipropionibacterium avicola
CGCACCGCTGGCGTTCAGGTCGAGGGTGCCACCGGAGCTGGCGTGGCCGAACTTGGCCTGCAGGAAACGTCCGTGGGCGATCAGGGCCTCCGCGTCGGCCCGGTTGACCGCGTCGAAGACCTTGTCCATCGTGGCCCCGAGCAGGTCCAACTGGTCGACCAGCAACAACAAGGAGGTCTTGCCGTTCTCGATCGGGCGGGAGTCGGCCCAGTCGCGGGGCAGACGCAGATAACTGCCGAGCGCCTCGGGCAGGTAGTCGGTGGCGGTGGCCATCACCGAGTACGCCTGGGGACTGCCGAGGCCGAGGTTGCGCAGCCGCGGCAGTGTCAGGCGGATGATGTTGGCGATCCGGGCGACCCGGGAACGCACCATCGTCGGCGCCTTGGCGTCGGTGGCCTGCTCGACCACGCGGTCCAGGGCGGCAAGGATGTCGTCCTCGGTCGGCGGTGCCGGAGGCGCGTCGGTGGGCTCGGGTTCCTCCTCACCCATCATCCGCGAGATCCAGTCGGCAAATCCCACGCCCGGTGTCCCCTCAGGCCTGCTGGTCGATGTTGAGCTGGGCGCCCGGCAGCTGCCCCGAGGCGATCTGCGGGTCCTGGCGCCGTGCCCGGTCCAGGTAGTCCTGCGACTTGACGACCTCGTTCTCCAGGACGCCGATGGTGGCGGCCATGTTGTCCAGGGCCTGGAGCTTGAAGTTGTCGATGGAGTCCATCGTCTCGTAGATGTTCTGGAAGGCGGCTTGCAGCTGGGGCATCCCGATCGTCGCCGAGGCGGCGTCCTGCTGGATCCGGGCCGAGTTCTCCTTCAGCATCTCCGAGGTCCGCTGGATCATGTCCGAGGTGGTCTCGTTGAGTGCGGTGATCTGGTCCAGCACCATCCGCTGGTTGCCGAGGGCCTGGGCCACCACGACCGCGGTGCGCAGCGCAGCGACGGTGGTCGTCGAGGCGCGGTCCACACCCTTGATGAGCTCGATGTTGTTCTTGATGATGATGTCGATCGCCAGGTAGCTCTGGATCGAGACGGCGAGCTGGGTGAGCAGGTCCTGGTGCTTCTGCCGTACGTAGAACAGCACGTCCTGGCTGAGGGCCTTGGCCTTCTCCGGATCGCTCATCTCGAGCTCGGCGATCTTGGCGGTGAGCTTGGTGTCCAACTGCTCGGCGATGTAGAGGTACTGGTTCAGCCGACCCATGTTCTCCCACAGGTGCTGCTTCTCCATGTTGAGCGCCACGTTGTCCTTGGTGAGCTCGTCCTGGCCGTTGCGCAGCGAGTGCAGGATCCCGTTCAGGTGGGACTGCGCGCTCTGGTACTTGCGGAAGTAGTCGGTGATCTGGTCGCCGAACGGGATGAACCCGAGCAACTTCTTGGGGCCCTTGGCCTCGCTCGGGTCGAGGTCCTCGACCGTACGACGCAGCTGCATGAGGGTCTTGCCGACGCTGCTGCCTTCCGAGATCCCGCCCTCCTTGAGGGCCTTGACCGGCTGCTGGAGCAGGCGGTTGGAGGTCTCGGCCGCCTTGCGGATGTCCTGGTCGCCCATGGTGCGCACGTGCTCGGCCTGCTGGGCGAACTCGGGGGAGCGGGTCTCGGAGTTGGTCATGGCGTCCATGAACGCGTCGACCTTCGCGTCCAGGGCCGGGACCTGCTTCTCGTCGATCTTGGGCGCCATCGCCGGCGCCTCGGTCTCGGTGATCCGCGGTGGTGCGTCCGGTGCTTCCAGGGTCAGGGTTGCCGCCGCGCCGGACGGAGGGGTCAGCGGGGCGGGTGCGGCCGCAGCGGCACCGTTCGAGGGCTGAGGAGGAGTGGTCATCAGCGTGTCATCCTGACTTCGTGGTCTCGATGGTCGAGGGGTGTTTCTGGCGGTCGCTCCCGAGGATACTCAACGGCGGAGCCACCGGCGCAGCACATTCCCACCGTAGGCCACCCCGAGCGCCGGGCGAAGCGTCTCGGGGTCAGTGCCCCGGGTGATCTCCGGGACGCTCAGGGTCCTCCCTGCGGGGGAAGCCACGGATGCCACGCCAGGCCAGCCGGCTGACCAGCTCGGCGGCCTCGTCGCGGTCGATGGCGTCGTCGGGATCGTACGGACTGCTCATCCAGTACCGAGCGCTCACCTGCGCCACCCCGACCAGGGAGACGGCCAGCAGTCGGGCCTGCGCCGGTGGCAGGTCGGTGTCGTCGGCGATGACCTCGGCGACCGCGTCGGCCAGGGTGTCCATCGTCACGGCCAGCCGGTCGCGGACCTCGTCGACACCGGTCAGGTCGGACTCGAAGACCAGACGGAAGTCGGCACGCTGCTCCGAGACGAAGGAGTAGAACGCACCCATGGTCGCCACCACCCGGTCCCGGTTGACATCGGTCGAGGCGAGGGCATCGGTCACGATCTGCTCGAGACGGGTGCACGACTGGTCCAGCAGGGCCAGGTAGAGCTCCATCTTGGAGGAGAAGTGTTGGTACAGCACCGGCTTGGAGACCCCGGCCGCCTCGGCAATGTCGTCCATGGCTGCGGCGTGGTAGCCGACACTGGTGAAGACCTGGGCCGCCGCATCGAGGAGTTGGGTACGGCGTTGGTCTCGTGGCAGGCGGGCAACCCTCGGGGTGGTCATTGCGAAAGGATACTCAGCGGTAGTGCGGGGAACCGGGTGATCCCACGACGTGTCGACGCGTGGTGCTCGACCTGGTGCTGGGCGGTCTCAGTCCACCGACGGCAGCGGCGGCGGGTCCTCGGTGAACAGCTCGCCCGCCAGGTCGCCGTGGTCCTCGATCCGCTCGAGGACCTGCTCCGGGCTGAAACGCAGGTCATCGGTGGGCCGCTCGACCGCAGCGATCTCGTCCCAGGTGAGCGGGGTCGCCACACCCGGGCTCGGACGCCCGCGCAGCGAGTAGGGGCAGACGGTGTTGCGGGCGGCCATGTTCTGGTTGTAGTCGAGGAAGATGTGTCCGATGCGGCGCTTCTTGTCCATCGTCGTCACGAAGCGGTCCGGATGGCGTCGGGCGAGCCGCTCGGCCAGGCGCCGGACGTAGCCACGGGCCTGCTCGGTGGGGCTCGGACGGATCGCCGCCGCGATCTGCAGACCCTTGCTGCCGGTGGTGCGGGGCAGCCCGATCAGGTCGTCGGAGGCGAGCTCGGCGCCGATGATCAGGGCGGCCTGGGCACTGTCGAGCATGGTGATGCCCTCGCCCGGATCGCAGTCGATCACGATCCGGTCGGCGAGTGGATCGCTGGGCCGCGACGCTCCGTCCGACTCCGGGATGGTCACCGGTCGCTGCTCGGCCGAGTCGAAGCGCCATTGGGGGACGTGGAACTCGACGGAGGCCAGATTGGCCAGCAGGACCAGTGTCGCCGGGTCGTCGACCACCACGTACGCCACGGTGCCGTCGCCGGTGGCGACCTCGTCGCGACGGACCCAGTCGGGACAGCCGGACGGGGCGTTCTTCTCGTAGAACTGGTTCGCCGCCACTCCGTCGGGGAACCGCACCCGGGTCGCGGCCCGGTCCTGCAGGTGCGGCAGCATCACCGGCGCCACCCGTACGTAGTAGTCGATCATCTCGGCCTTGGTCCAGCCGTCGTCGAACAGCACCTTGTCCAGGTTCGACAGCGTCAGCTGCCGCTCACCGACCTGGGTGCGTACGTCCATGGCCGCAGTGTACGGAGGGCGGCTCGAAGCCTTCGGCGAGCGCGCTCCCGGCCCGGACCAGCCAGCGTTGCGGATCGGCCAGCGCGGCCTCGGACGAGCCGGCCAACTCACTCAGCGCGATCATGGTCAGACCCGGGCGGGCCGCGTCCGGGCTCACCTGGCCAGCGACCACGGCGGACCGGGTGGCATCACCCACGGCGGTGAGCACGCTGCCGGTCACCTTCCCAGTCCAGGAGGTGGCATCGAAGCGGCCCTCACCGGTCACCACCAGATCGGCACCGGGCAACAGTGTGGTGAGCCCGGTCCGCTCGGCGACCCAGTCGGCACCGGGGACCAGTCGGGCACCCAGGGCGGTGGCGAAGCCGTACCCGACACCGCCGGCGGCCCCGGCTCCCGGTGCCTCGGGATCTCCGCCCAACACGGTGGCCCAGTGGGCCAGCGCGGCATCGAGCAGGGCGATGTCGTCGGCGGTGGCCCCCTTCTGCGGGCCGAACACCGCGGCGGCTCCGTTGGGACCCAACAGGGGGGCGGTGACATCGGTCACCACCAGCACCTCGACCTCGTCGGGCCAGTCACCGGGGGTGAGGGAGGCGATCCGGGTCAGGCCCTGCCCTCCGTCGGGCACCGGGGCACCGTCGGCATCGGTCAGTGACCAACCCAGGGCGGCCAGTGCGCCGGCACCGCCGTCGGTGCTGGCCGAGCCACCCAACCCGACCTGGATCAGGGTGCAGCCGGCAGCGACGGCTGCGCCGATCACCTGCCCCAACCCACGGGTGGTGGCGCCGGTCGGATCGAGCTCGCCCATCAGGGGCAGACCGCTCATCTGGGCCAGGTCGCAGGTGGCGGTGGAGCCGTGGCGGTACCAGCGACCGGTGACCGGGCGCCGATCCGGGCCGCAGACCGTGAGCTCGTGCCAGCGACCGCCCGGCTGGGCCGCTGCCACCACCTCGGCAGTGCCCTCCCCGCCGTCGGCCTGGCCGAGGGCGACCACCGTGTCGTCGGGACGGACCTGTCGCCACCCCTGCGCCAGCCAGTCAGCGGCCTCGGTGGCGCTCGCCGATCCCTTGAACGAGTCGGGGCACAGGACGACGGTCGCGGCGGGCGGGGTCATGGACCGCAATCTCCTTGGAATCCGGGGAACAAATCGGTCGCAGAAGCGTTTCAGTACGGCGAGGGCACACCACGTGTTGGACGGGTGTGGTAAAGATACGCCGAGCACTCCGCGCCGTGAGGTGAGGGCCAGCGGTGTGGACACCCTCGGTCACCCCCCTGCCGACGGGACCAGAAGATCAGGTGCAGGTGGGACCAGCGGACGGGACTGGAAGGAAGAGATGGCGACCGATTACGACGCCCCACGCAAGACCGACGAGGACATCAGCGAAGACAGCATCGAAGAGCTGAAGACCCGTCGCAACGACAAGAACTCCGGGAAGGTCGACGAGGACGAGGTCGAGGCGGCCGAGTCCTTCGAGCTGCCCGGTGCCGACCTCTCACACGAGGAACTGACGGTGCGGGTGCTGCCGCGCCAGCAGGACGAGTTCACCTGTGCCGGGTGCTTCCTGGTACGTCACCGCAGCCAGATCGCCGAGAGCAAGGGCGATCAGCACTACTGCTTCGACTGCGCGGGCTGAACCTCCCCTCGGTACGAAGCAAGACCCGGGACGACAGGAAACGGCGCGGGCGTGGATGACCACGCCCGCGCCGTTCTTGCGCCCAAGGGACGGCGTCACATGCTGATCTTGACCTTGCCCAGACCGGGAGCCTTCTGGCCCTGACGGGCGAAGTGCTTGGCGGCCAGGCGTGCGCTGACCAACTGGGCCGCGCCGATGCCCACTCCGCTGGCCAACGCCCAGATCATCGCCGTCGCCCACGGGGTCTCCGGGTCGGTCGGCGAGGGCGGCTCCTCACCGGTGACCTGTTCCCAGGTGTAGGTGATCAACTTCTGGGCCGCGAAGGTCGTCACGGCACCCACGGCGCCGATGTAGACCTTCCACAGCACCTTCTCGGTCAGTTCCATCCATGCCTCCTGCATCGCCTGCGGAGCGCCCGTCTAGGGTGGGCACCATGTCGTCGCAGGCCCCAATCTACCGCGAGACCCTGACGGTGCCGTGGTACTGGTGGGCCGTGGGTGCTGGCTTCGCCCTGTCGATCTTCCTCGCGGCCCTGCGATTCTTCAGTCCTGCCGTCGGTCTGGCCGCCGGTGTGGTCACCATGCTGGTGATCGGTCTGGGGTTGCTGGCCTACGGACGGACCGTGGTGCAGGTCGACGCCGAGGGGCTCCATGTCGGCGGGGCCCTGTTGGCCTGGCCCTGGCTCGGGACGGCCACCGCCCTGGATCGCGACGGTGCCCGCGAACGGATGGGTCCCGGTGCCGACGCCCGGGCCTGGCTGCTGCTGCGGCCGTACCTGGTCGAGTGTGTCGAGGTCGGTGTCGACGATCCCGACGACACCCATCCGTACTGGCTGGTGGGCAGCCGGCATCCGCAACGCCTGGCTGCAGCGATCCAGCAGGCCCGCCCGTCCGCGGCACAGGACGGCGAGCGGGCCCGGGACCGGGACTAGGCTGTGGCCTGCGACCCCAGCGGGTCGCGACGATCAGAACGGAGTGTCCATGGGGTTGCGCAACTTCCTCGGCCGTGACCGACGACGGTCCGATGAGCCGATCGACGAGCCCGAGGACGAGCTGGACGACGACGCGTCGGATGACGGCGACGACGAGGATCCCACCGCCCGGTGGGAGGAGCTCGACGAGCAGGAGTGGCGCGAGGACGGCCCGTACGACATCACCGAGGTCGACCCCGACCAGCTGGACGAGCCCGACCCACTGCGGATCGACCTGGGCAGCCTGGTGCTGACCGGCTTCCCGGGCATGGAGCTGCGACTCCAGGTCGCCGGCGAGAGCCAGACCGTGGTGTCGGTGCTGATGGTCAAGGACGACTCGGCCCTCGAGGTGGCCGCCTTCTCGGCGCCCCGCAGTGGTGGGTTGTGGACCGAGATCCGTGGCGACATCATCGAGGCGACCGCCGGGGCCGGCGGGACCGTGGCCCATGCCGAGGGCCCGTTCGGGACCGAGCTGCGCCGACTGCTGCCGATGACCACCCCGGAGGGTGAGCAGGCCTACCAGCCGAGTCGGATGTGGATGGCCCAGGGGCCGCGGTGGTGCCTGCGCGGCGTGCTCTACGGCCAGGCAGCCGTCACCGAGGGCCTCGACGGGCCGGTGGAGGAGTTGCTGGACACCTTCCGCAAGATCATCGTGCGCCGTGGTGACCAGCCGATGGCGCCGGGTGAACTGCTGTCGATCGACATGCCGGAGGGGATCCCGAGCGCGGCCGGCTGAGCCCCGCTCAGCCCGTCGTTGGGGTCAGCCCGTCGTCGGGTCAGGGCGCGCGGTGGTGCAGCTCGTAGCGCGGGTTGTAGAGCGTCAAGCGGTCGCCGCGCCGCGACACCCGACCCTCCAGTCGTACGGTGCGACCCAACTCGATCCCCGGGATCTCGCGGCGACCCAGCCA
>DVLP01000325.1 GCA_018715445.1 Candidatus Avipropionibacterium avicola
ACCTGACCGTCGTCGTCGAGGAAGACCGCGCCGATCCCGGCCGCCGCGCGCCCCTGGACCATTGCGGTCACGGTGTAGTGGCCCGTGCCGTCCTTGATCTGCTGCGGATCGCTGAGCACCCCGGGCTCGTCGCAGGCACTGCCGGCACGCAGCTGCAGGCTGCGTCCCCCCTCGCTGCTCCATCGGGTGGTGGTGCCCAAGGCGCAGTCACCGGTGGCGCTCCAGCCCGTGGTGCCGTCCTCGAAACCGTGGTTGGTCAGTTCGACGTCACCGCTCACGCGCTCCACCGCCTGGGCGGGAGTGGAGGCGCTCAGACCGGTCACCGCCATGGCCGTGGCGACCAGGAAGGGCAGGAGCCGCTTGCGGCGGGGTGGACGGGGTCGAGTACCGCGGTCGTCGCGGGCCAGTTGCGTCATGGCAACCTCCTGTGGGGTTGCTTGACGTTAGCAATACGACTTCTCCGCAATCAAGACTCTGGCCGTCCTAATTCCGTCAGTCGGACGGCTCCATCAGGCGTAGGCCTCGAACTCGAGGATGCGTGAGTAGTGTCCGTTCGCTCCGATGCACAGCACGCGCATCGCACTGGTGGTCACCGGATCGAACTCACTGGTCACCGAGCCCTCGACGTTGTCGCGGACGCTGGCCACGGTGCGCCAGTCGTCACCGTCACGGACCTGGATGTCCCAGTCACGCATGCCCTGGGTGGCGGCCGGCAGTGCCTCGGAGTCGACCGTGGTCAGCACGACCCGGCTCACCGTGACCGGCTCGTCCCACTCGACGGTCCACCAGTCAGGGAAGACATTGTTGGTGTTGTCGCTCCACCCCACGCCGAACGACCACTGGTCGGAGTCGGTGTTGCCGTCGATCGCGCCACAGGGCGGTCGGCCGTTGTACGAGGTGGAACCCGCCGGCACCCCGAGCCGGGCCAGGTTGTCGCCGATGGTGCTGTCGTCCACGGTCACCATGACCTCGGTCCGGCTCTCGCCGACGCTGATGGCGACCGGGTAGTCACCGGGCTCCTCGGGCGGGGTGATCTTGACCTGCTCGACGAAGGTGTAACCCGGCGGCAGGTAGGTGGAGACGATGTCGGCGCTCAGCTCCAGGCCCTCGGCCGCCTCCACCAGCGCATCGGCGAAGACCGCCTTGGATCCCTCGTTGGTCAAGCGGACAAGGAAACTTCCGTTGCCACACGGCACCGGCGTCACCGCGACGGCGTCGACATCGGTGGTGACGACCACGTCGGACGTGGGTGCGGCCTGCGTGCTCATGGTCGGGCCCAGCAACAGGGCGCCGGCCAGCACCAGCACAGTGGTCAGGCGACGTAGCGTGCGCATCATGCGTCCTCCAGTCCGGGCCGCCCGGCTTCGACGACGAAGGATCGACTGGTGTCGACCGGGGCCCCCTTGCGTTGTACGTAACGGACCTCTCGATAGTCGATCTCGAGGCGATCCGGGGTGAGGCGTCCGCGGGCATAGCCACGTTGCAGGCTTCCCCAGGCCAGATGCGGGTTGCTGCGCAGGCGATCCTCGAGTCCGGCATTCGAATCGGTGCCGTCGCCACCACTGGTCATCGAGGTGACGGCGAACTCGGATCCCACCCGAGGCGATTCGAGGTCGTCGAAGTCGGCGAGCATGCTGAGGGCGTAGTTGCGGTGGATGTCACCGGTCAGCACCACGAAGTTGTCGACCTCGTGCTGGGTCACCGTGTCCATCACGCGCTGCTGCGAGGCCTGGTAGGCGTCCCAGCCACCGTTGGAGAAGGCGCGCTCCTCCCCCGGATCGGTGTCGAGCAAGGACATCAACACGCCCTGGGCCGCAACATTCCACTGGGTGGGCGAGGAGCGCAGGCCGTCGAGGAACCAGGCCTCCTGCTGGCGCCCGAGCATGCTGCGGGTCGGGTCACGACGCTCGGGGCTGTCGACGATGCTGCTGCCGGACAACGGCTCGGTGCGGAACTGGCGCACGTCCAGCATCGAGAACCGCGCCAACTGGCCGAAGTCGAAGCGCCGGTACAGCCGCGCATCCGGGCCCTTGGGCATCTGCCGGCGTCGCAGCGGCATGTGCTCCCAGTAGGCCCGATAGGCATTCGCCCGCTGGACCATCTCGTCGACGTGGTCGGCATCGTCGGGGAAGCCCCAGACATCGTTCTCGACCTCATGGTCGTCCCAGGTCACGATCCACGGTGCGTTCTGGTGGGCGCGCTGCAGCTCGGGCTCCAGACGGTACGCCGCGTACTGCAGTCGGTAACGGCTGAGCGAGCCGGTCGAGGTGCTCAGCACCGAGGGCATCTCGGGCGCGTTCTCGCGCAGGCTCTGCTCGGCGACCAGCGGGTACTCGTAGATGTAGTCGCCCAGGAAGAAGATCAGGTCGACGTCCTCATCGGCCAGGTGATCGGCCGACGTGAACCAGCCCGCGCCGAAGGAGTTGCAGGAGGCGAAGGCGAACTTCAGCTCTGACAGGTCGGCGCCTGGGGCGGGGGCGGTCCGGGTCCGTCCGGTCGGGCTCAGGTGCCCACCGGTGGCGAACCGATAGTGGTAGACGGTGTCGGGCTCCAGCCCGGTGGCGTCGACGTGGACGGAGAAGGAGTACTCGGGATGGGCCAGCTCGGTCCCCTGCCGTACGACGGTGGAGAAGTTCTCGTCGGTCGAGACCTGCCACTTCACCTCGACGGCCCGGTCCGGGGACAGCCCTCCGTAGGCCTCGAAGGGCCGCGGAGCCAGTCTGGTCCACAGCACGACGCCGTTCGGGAGTGGATCGCCCGATGCCACCCCCAGGGTGAACGGGTCCTCATCGGCCGGCACCGCACTCACCCTGGCCGAGGCCCGGGTGGGGTGGTTGACCATGAAGGCCAAGGCTGCTGCACTGCCTCCGGCGCCAAGGATCAGCTTGCGGCGATCCAGGGTCCGGAGCCCGGCGAGCTCGAATGTCGCGTCCTCTTCATCGTGGTTCGGCACAGCCCTGACGCTAGCGTGCACAATACGCATGCACAAGGCCCACATGTGCATTGCGCATGAACTTCTGGTGTCAGGTGACGGGATGCACCCGAGGCCGCAGATCCTCCTGCGGTGGCAGCCATGTCTGCGGATCCGTGGCGACCTGGTCGCCGCTGCGGATGTCCTTCACCTGGTCACCGTCCTCCCGGCTGAACCAGACGTACGGGATCCCCCGCCGGTCGGCATGGCGGATCTGCTTGCCGAACTTGTCCGCCGTCGGGGCCACCTCGGTGGCGATCCCCCGGGCGCGAAGCTGACCGGCCACGGCGACCGCCTCGGCCCGGGTGTCCTCGGAGTCGACGGCCACCAGCACACAGGTCGGGACCGATCGGGTGGCGGTGATCGCACCGTCACCGATCAGCGGCACGAGCATCCGTGACACCCCGAACGAGAAGCCCACCCCCGGGTAGGTCTTCCTGCCGTCACTGGCCAGTTGGTCGTAGCGGCCACCCGAGGCGACCGATCCGAGCTTCTCGTAGCCGGCCAGCTCGGTCTCCATCACGGTGCCGGTGTAGTAGTCCAGGCCACGGGCGATCGAGAGGTCAGCGTGCACCACCCCGGTCGCGGCCGTGGTCCGTAGGACCGTGGCGAGTTGCTCCAGACCTTCGTCCAGCAAGGGATCGCTGACGCCCAGCGCAGTCACCCGCTCGACGAACGACTCATCAGTGGTGGAGATCGTGGCCAGGTCGAGACAGGCCTGGGCGGCGGCCCGGTCCATCCCGCACTCGTCGGTCAGCAGGGTCGCGACCCGGTCGGGGCCGATCTTGGCGAGCTTGTCGATCCGTTGCAGCACCGCACCGGTGTCGGTGACGCCGAGGCCACGGTAGAAGCCCTCGGCCAGCTTGCGATTGTTGACCCGCAGCCGTGCCGGCGGCAGGCCGAGATCAGCCTGCAGCCGGGCAAAGCCCTCGGCGGCCACCGCGACGATCTCGGCGTCGTGGTGCTCGGCGAGCTGATCCTGCCCGACGATGTCGACATCGGCCTGGGTGAACTCACGGAACCGCCCGTCCTGGGGCCGCTCACCACGCCAGACCTTCTGGATCTGGTAGCGGCGGAAGGGGAAGTTCAGGTGACCGGCGTGCTCCAGCACGTAACGGGCGAAGGGCACGGTCAGGTCGTAGTGCAGCGCCCAGTCGGGATCGGCACCCTCGCCCTGGTACCGCGCGACGGCGTAGATCTCCTTGTCGATCTCCCCCTTGCCGGTCAGCACCTCGAGCGGCTCGATCGCCCGGGTCTCGACCGAGGCGAAGCCGTGCAACTCGAAGACCGTGGTCAGCTCGGCGAGCAGACGCTGCTCCACGATCCTGCCCTCGGGCAGGAACTCGGGAAAACCGGACAACGAAGCGGGGCGGGCCATGGGTGGATGCTTCCTCACGGATCGACAGGACGACAACGTCCCCATCGTATCCAGCCCGTCGCTCCCCCGATCCCCGAGCCTGTTGCCCACGATCCCCGAGCCCGTCGCCCAACGATCCCCGAGCCCGTCGAGGGGCTCCTGTGTGGTTCAGCGCGGCAGGTAAGGATTGGAGGTGAGCTCGGCTCCCATGATGGTCCGTGGACCGTGGCCCGGGAGCAGCACGGTCTCGGCCGGAATCGTCGCGACCAGCCGCTCGAGGGTGTCGGCCATGGCCGACGGATCGGAGCCGGGCAGGTCGGTGCGTCCGATCGAACCGGCGAAGATCACGTCACCGCTGAAGGCGTACGGCGTGTGTCCATCGCCCAGCCATTGCAGGACGACCGACCCGGGGCTGTGACCGGGAGCATGGGTGACCGAGAACTCGATCCCTGCCAACTCCAGATCATCCCCCTGAAGATCGTCCCCGTACGTCTCGACCCGGCGCGGTTCGCTGAGGGTGTCGCTGCCGATCATCTCGAGCAGCAACGGACGCCACTCGGCCGGCAGGGCCTGCATCGGTTCGCTGAGCAGCACGCGGTCGGCCGGATGGATCCAGCAGGCGACGTCCCAGTCGGCGCAGACGGCGGCGGCCTCGGCGACGTGGTCGAGGTGACCGTGCGTGGCGATCACCGCAGCCGGAGTGAGCCCCTGCTCCCGGCAGGTCGCGGTGATCCATTCCCGCGAGTCCTGGCCGGGGTCCACCACCACACAGGCCT
The DNA here is from genome assembly GCA_018715445.1 of Candidatus Avipropionibacterium avicola. Taxonomy (GTDB): domain Bacteria; phylum Actinomycetota; class Actinomycetes; order Propionibacteriales; family Propionibacteriaceae; genus Avipropionibacterium; species Avipropionibacterium avicola. Next base: position 5,105 of record DVLP01000325.1, read on the forward strand.
CACCGGATCCGGTTGCGAGGACGTAACAGTTCGCCTGAAAGGCGCCGCTGGGTGAGCATGCGAGGAACACGAGG
>DVLP01000032.1 GCA_018715445.1 Candidatus Avipropionibacterium avicola
AGACCGAGGCGATCGTGGCGCAGACCATGAGGGCCAGTCCGAGGGCTGCCGTCAGGCGGGCCGGGCCCTTCACCACCAGGACGGCAACCACGAGCGCGATCAGGCCGGGCAGCGAAGCCACGAAGCCGGCGACCAGGAGTTCACCCATCACTGGCCTCCCGGTCCCGGACTGGGCTGCACCCAACCCGACGGTTCACGCGGAGGTGGGTCGGTCTCGAGCCGGCGCTGACGGGAGGCCACAGCGGCCGCAGCCAGGAAACATCCCACCTCGAGCAGCATCAGGACGCTCGAGGCCATTCCGTACGATGTCGGCGTCAGCCGACCGGCTCCGACCAGCAGTTGCAGGCCCAACCCGATCAGGGTGAGCCCGATCGCAACGGCACCGAGGACCCGGGGCACGCCACGGGTGAGCACGATGATCACCACGCCGACGGCGACGGTGATCACCCAGGGCAGGACGATCGCCAGTTGCACCACGTCGCCATCCTGTCACGCATCGGTCCACCCGTGGGGGATCCGAGGCGGGCTGGTTTCAGCGACCGGTCCCGGCGTAGACCACGGCCTCGCCGTCGGCGTCGAGGCCGAAGGCGGTGTGGGCAGCACGGACGGCCCGGGGGACGTCGTCGGTGTCGACGACGACCGAGATCCGGATCTCGGAGGTGCTGATCATCTCCAGGTTGACCTCGGCCTCGGCCAGTGCGGTGAAGAACTTGGCGGTGACTCCCGGATGGGACCGCATGCCCACACCCACCACCGAGACCTTGCCGATCCGGTCGTCGTAGAGGACGTCGGAGAAGCCGACCTCCTCCTTGACACCCTGCAGGGCCTGGATGGCCCGCTGGCCATCACCCTTGGGGACGGTGAAGGAGATGTCGGTCCGCGAGGTCTCCACCTCGGAGATGTTCTGGACGATCATGTCGATGTTGACATCGGCCGACGACACCGCGTTGAAGATCTTGGCGGCCTCCCCGATCCGGTCGGGCACACCGACGATGGTGATCTTGGCCTCGCCGGTGTCGTGTGCGACCCCGGAGATGATGGCGTGTTCCATGGTGATGTCCTCCAGATCCTTGACCCAGGTGCCGTCCTTGGCGGAGAAGGACGAACGAACGTGGATGGGTACGTTTTCGCGGCGGGCGTACTCGACACAGCGCAGGTGCAGGATCTTGGACCCGCAGGCCGCAAGCTCCAACATCTCCTCGTAGGAGATCTCCGGGATCCGCCGGGCGGCCGGCGCGATCCGGGGGTCGGCGGTGAAGACGCCGTCGACGTCGGTGTAGATCTCACAGGCGTCAGCGTTGAGGGCTGCCGCCAGGGCCACGGCGGTGGTGTCGGAGCCGCCCCGGCCGATGGTGGTGACGTCCTTGGTGTCCTGGCTGACACCTTGGAAGCCGGCGACGATCACGATGTCGCCCTCGTCGACGGCCGACTCGATCCGGCCAGGGGTGATGTTCATGATCCGCGCATTGCCGTGGGCGCTGGTGGTGATCACCCCGGCCTGGGAACCGGTGAAGGAGCGGGCATGGGCGCCGAGGTCGGCGATCGCCATCGCCAGCAGCGCCGCACTCATCCGCTCGCCGGCGGTCAGCAGCATGTCCAGCTCGCGGTCCGGTGGCTGCGGCGAGACCTGGGTGGCCAGGTCGAGCAGCTCGTCGGTGGTGTCCCCCATGGCCGAGATCACCACCACGACCTCGTTGCCGGCCTGCTTGGTGGACACGACCCGCTTGGCGACACGCTTGATGCTCTCGGCATCGGCGACGGACGAGCCTCCGTACTTCTGCACCACGCGCCCCACGGGAGTCCTCCAGTTCTGCTGGCGCCACAATTGACCCGATTTCGGGCCGACGCCACTCTAGCGGCCAGCTCACAGCAGTGCGATTCCGATCCGGGTGGCGAGCGCCCGAAAAACCGCCCGACCGGGCTCGAACGAGGTGGTCGGCCCCTCATCCGGGGACCGTCCGAGGCCCTCACGCGTGCGCGCGCGTTTCAGCGGACAGATCAGCCCCGTCGAGCGCACAACCCCTCGAGGACACCTGCTCGTCACCCCGACGTCGAACGTGATGATGCACACATTGCGCCAACTCTTCCTTTGAGACAAAGGAGAAATAAAGATGAGATCGCTGCTTTCCCTTGCACGCAAGGGTTATCGGCGAACCCGGCTCCGCAACCGGTGGCACAGGGGTTGGTCTGAGCACCGAAGAGGGCTAAGTTGGGGCAACGATGACCTCCACAAGACAGACCACTCTGCCCACGGAAGACATTCGGACCCAGATCACGTTCCGCCCGCCGGCGTTGACCGACGGCGCAGCGATGTGGCGTGTGGCAAGGGATTCTGCCCGCCTCGATCTGAACTCTCCCTATGCCTACACCCTCTGGGCCCGTGACTTCGCCGACACCACCGTCGTCGCTGAGGTGGACGGGGAGGTGGTGGGCTTCGTCACCGGCTACCGCAGGCCCACCGAGCCCGAGACCGTGATGGTGTGGCAGGTCGCCGTGGACGACAACTTCCGCGGCCACGGCATCGCCCGACGCATGTTGGACGAGCTGGTGGCACGGACCGGGACCACGACGGTGGAAACCACCATCACCGACGACAACCAGGCCTCCCAGGCCCTGTTCACCTCGTTCTCCGACCACCACGGAGCCGACCATGAGGTGACTCCGTTGTTCACCTCGGTCCACTTCCCGGCCGATGCACCGGCCGAACCGGAGTTGCTGCACCGCATCAGCGGCATCTCCGCGCAACCGGTGTACTGACCCGCTCGGCGCCCGGTGGCGCCCGAACCTGCGGCGCCGTGCACTCTGACGGCTGGCGCCGCCCAAGACTCACCAGCAGATTGTCAACCCCACAAGGAGAAACATGACTACCACGGTCTTCGAGAACCGTGAGTCCGTCGTTCGCGGCTACTGCCGCAACTGGCCCGTTGTCTTTTCCCAGGCACGCGGCGCCGAGCAGTTCACCGAGGATGGGGAGCGATACCTCGACTTCTTCTCCGGCGCTGGCGCGCTGAACTACGGACACAACCACCCGAAGCTCAAGCAGGCCCTGCTGGACTACCTGTCCAGCGATGCGGTGATCCACTCGCTGGACATGTACACCGAGGCCAAGCGTGACTTCCTCGACACCTTCACCGAGCTCATCCTTGAACCGCGCGGGATGGACCACAAGGTCCAGTTCCCCGGCCCGACCGGGACCAACACCGTCGAAGCGGCCCTCAAGATCGCGCGCAAGGTGACCGGACGCACCGAGGTGATGTCGTTCACCAACGCATTCCACGGCATGACCCTCGGCTCGTTGGCCGTGACGGGCAACTCGATGAAGCGCAGTGGTGCCGGGACCCCGCTGTACCACGCGACCTCGGCGCCGTACGACGGCTTCCTTGACGGTCGCACCCCCGACTTCCTCTGGCTGGAGCGTGTCTGGGCCGACAGCGGATCGGGCCAGGAACTGCCCGCCGCGGTGATCGTCGAGACGGTGCAGGGCGAGGGCGGACTCAACGCCGGCCGCATGGAGTGGCTGCGCAACCTCGCCGACCTCTGCCGCCGTTACGACGTGAAGCTGATCGTCGATGACGTCCAGGCCGGGTGTGGCCGTACCGGCTCGTTCTTCTCGTTCGAGCCGGCCGAGATCCAGCCCGACGTGATCTGCCTGTCGAAGTCGCTGTCCGGCCTCGGCCTGCCGATGGCCGTCACCCTGCTGCGCCCCGAGATGGACCAGTGGGAGCCGGGTGAGCACAACGGGACCTTCCGTGGCTTCAACCCCGGCTTCGTGACCGCCACCGCGGCGCTGAAGGAGTTCTGGAGCGACGACAGCTTCGCCACGACCGTGCGCGAGCGCGGCGAGCAGCTGAAGGCCGGACTGGAGCGGATCGCCGACCTGGTGCCCGATGCGAGCTACCGAGGCCGCGGACTGCTGTCGGGGGTCCACTTCCCTGACATCACCATTGCCGAGAAGGTGGCAGCAGAAGCGTTCGAGCGTGGCCTGCTGGTCGAGACCTCTGGTCCCGAGAGCGAGGTCATCAAGACCATGCCGCCGCTGACCATCTCGAGCGAGCAGCTGGCCGAAGGCCTGGACATCCTGTTCGAGGCCGCCACCACCGTCATCGAGCCGTCCGACGCCGACGCGGCGTCGAAGGCCGCCTGAGCGAAGGAGACAACGGATGAAGGTCGTCAACCTGTCCGACCTGGACGGCACCGAGAACGATGTCGACCACGGCAACTGGCGCAGCCGTCGGTTCGTGCTGGCCAAGGACGGCGTGGGCTTCTCGTTCCACGACACCGTGCTGCGGGCCGGCACCAGCACCGACATGTGGTACGCCAACCACATCGAATGCGTCTACGTCTACCAGGGCAACGGAACCCTGGTGAACCGGGACAGCGGCGAGAAGTTCGAGCTGCGCCCCGGGACGATGTACCTGCTCAACGATCACGACAAGCACACGGTCATTGCCGAGACCGACATCCACACCGCTTGCGTGTTCAATCCACCGGTCACCGGCCGCGAGGTCCACGACGAGAACGGGGTCTACCCGTTGATCGTCGAGGAGCCCGCTCCGTCCTCCACCGACGGGGTCACCGCCTGACCGCGACCAAGAGAAACACAACAGACAAAGGAGATTTCGATGTCTGCACCAACCATCGCCGACCCATACGTGACCCGCGTCGCGGGCAGCCCGAGCGTGGTGCCTCGGGAGGGCAAGGTCGTTTTCGGCGGACCGCAGGACGGCCCGCTGAGCGCTGACGAGCTCGCCAAGGTCGACCAGTCCGGCTACCTCCAGATCGAGGCGCTGGTCACCCCGGACGAGGTCACGGCGATGAGTGATGAACTCCATCGTCTGGCCAACGACGACGACGTGAAGAACGATGAACGCACCATCATCGTGCCGAAGACCAAGGAGGTGCGCTCGATCTTCGAGGTGCACCGCAGCAATGAGCTGTTCAAGCGGATCACCCACGATCCGCGCCTAGTCGACCGGGCCCGTCAGATCCTCGGCTCGGATGTCTACATTCACCAGAGCCGGGTGAACCTCAAGCCCGGCTTCGTCGGCAAGGAGTTCTCCTGGCACTCGGACTTCGAGACCTGGCACGCCGAGGACGGGATGCCCAACCCTCGCGCGATCAGCATCTCAGTCGCCCTCACCGAGAACTACACCTTCAACGGTCCGCTGATGATCATGCCCGGCTCGCACCGGGAGTACATCAGCTGTGTCGGTGAGACCCCGGACGACAACTATCTGGAGTCGCTGGTGATGCAGGGGGCCGGCACCCCCGACGAGTGG
>DVLP01000033.1 GCA_018715445.1 Candidatus Avipropionibacterium avicola
CGAACCGACCGGTCCTGAGTCGACCGGTCCCCTGGGGCGATCGGGTGGACCGAGTTCGCAAAGTGACCGGTCACGGGGGTGGGTGGGGCCTCAACGGCCCGTTCCGACCCGGTCACCGGTCACTTTGCGAACTTCTGTCAGGAGCGCCCACGACCCTTGTGTCAGGAGCGCAGGGCGCGATCCTTCGGTCAGGAGCGCAGGGCGCGGGCAGCCGCGACCAGGTTCTCCAGGGCGGGCTCGACCTCGTCGTAGCCACGGGTCTTCAGACCGCAGTCCGGGTTGATCCAGACCCGGTCGCGACCGAGCCGCTCGATCGCGGTCCGGCCGAGTGTGGTCATCTCCTCCACATCGGGCACCCGCGGTGAGTGGATGTCCCACACCCCGGGCCCGACCTGGCGGGAGTAGCCGTCAGCGGCGAGCTCGTCGACCACGGCCATCGCCGAGCGGGCCGCCTCCAGGCTGATGACGTCGGCGTCGAGGGCATCGATCGCCCCGATCACGTCTCCGAACTCGGCGTAGCACATGTGGGTGTGGATCTGGGTCCGGTCCTGCACCCCGCTGGTGCTGAGGCGGAAGGCCTCGACCGCCCAGTCCAGGTAGGCCTGCCAGTCGGCCCGCCGCAACGGCAGCAACTCCCGCAGCGCCGGCTCGTCGACCTGGATCACCGCGGTGCCGGCGGCCTCCAGGTCGACGACCTCGTCGCGCAGCGCCAGGGCGACCTGACGGGCGGTCTCGCCCAGCGGCTGGTCGTCGCGGACGAACGACCACGCCAGGATCGTGACCGGACCGGTCAGCATCCCCTTCACCGGTCGCTCGGTGCGCGACTGCGCCCAGGTGGTCCACTCCACCGTCATCGGGTGCTTGCGCGCCACGTCACCGGCGATCAGCGGAGGCCGGACGCACCGGGTCCCGTACGACTGCACCCAGCCGTGTCGGGTGGCGAAGATGCCGGTCAGCTGGTCGGCGAAGTAGGCGACCATGTCGTTGCGCTCGGGCTCGCCGTGCACCAGCACGTCCAGGCCGATCCGCTCCTGCAGCTGGATCACCCGATCGATCTCGTCGTGCATCTGGCTGACATAGGACTCGTCGTCGATCCGACCGGCCTGCCAGGCGGCGCGAGCCTTGCGGATCTCGCCGGTCTGCGGGAACGAGCCGATCGTGGTGGTCGGTGCCACCGGCAGGCCGAGGTGGGCCTGTTGGGCTGCCGCCCGCTCCTGGTACGGCGTCGCCCGCCGGGCGTCGTCCTCGGTCACCGCGGCTGCCCGGGCCCGGACGGCGTCATCACGCAGCCAGGTCTCGGTCCGTCGGGTCTCGCGACGCTGCCGGTCAGCCGCCAGCTCGGCGGCGATGGCCTCGTCACCCTCGGCCAGGCCCCGGGCCAGGGTGACGATCTCGGCGAGGGTCTCGTCGGCAAAGCTGAGCTGGGCCACCAGACGAGGGTCCAGCTCGGTCTCGCGGGTCAGGTCGTGCGGCAGGTGCAGCAGCGTGCACGAGGAGGACACGTCCACCGAGGCAGCACCCGCCCCGACCGTACGGGCCAGGTCGAGGGCAGCGTCCAGGTCGGTGCGCCAGACCGAACGGCCGTCGACGACCCCGGCGATCAGGCGCTTGCCGGCCAGGCCCGGGTGCGCGCGCAGGGCCTCGACATCAGCGCGTCCGGCCGCCGACAGGTCGACGGCCAGCCCCTCGACGGGAGCGTTCGCCAGCAGGTCGAGGTTCTCCCCGAGCGCTCCGTAGTACGAGGCGACGACCAGCTTCGGGCGATCGGTCAGCGCGCCGAGCACCTCCAGCGACCGGGTGAGGCCGGCTGCGGTCTGCGCGTCCAGGTCGGTGGCCGCGATCGGCTCGTCGAGCTGGACCCACGCCACGCCACGTTCGGCCAGGGCCGTCAGCAGCTCGGCATAGACCGCCAGCAGTCGCTCCAGCAGCTGGATCGGCTGGAAGGTGGCGTCCTGGTCGACGCTGGTCGACAGCGACAGGAAGCTCACCGGCCCGACGAGGATGACGCGCGGGGTGACACCCTGTGCGATCGCCTCGTCCACCTGCTCCAGCAGCGATCCCGGGTCCAGGGCGAACCCGGTGGCCGCGGTGAGCTCGGGCACCAGGTAGTGGTAGTTGCTGTTGAACCACTTGGTCATCTCGAGCGGTTCGATGGAGTCGGTCCCGCGCGCCATGGCGAAGTAGCGGTCCAGGCCGCTGAGTCCGGCATGACGTTCGGGCACCGCACCGACCAGGGTTGCGGTGTCGAGGACGTGGTCGTACAGGGAGAAGTCGCCGACCGGGATCTCGTCGAGGCCTGCCTCGACCATGGTGCGCAGTCGGGTCTGTCGGATGTCGCGGACCTGGTCCAGCAGGGCGGACTGGTCGATCCGTCCCTTCCAGTAGCCCTCGATGGCCTTCTTCAGTTGGCGATCCCGCCCGTGACGGGGGTAGCCGTGGATGGTGGAAACCATCGAACTCTCCTTCGCGAGTTCGTGATGAGACCGCCCACGGCGGCGCCGCGAGCAGGCGCCGGCAGGTCTTCGGACTCCGGGGCTCGGATGGGTCACATCCTCCTACTGGCCGTCGCTTCCCGGATCCGTACGGATCCAGTGCTGTGTGACGGCGGTCGTTCCCTGACACCGCTGCGGGGCAGTCACGGATTCCCACCGTGTTCCCTCTTGCCTCCTCCGTACATGTCCTGACGCGTTGCTCGGGACGGCGTACGGAGGAACCGTGCGCAACCTGCACCGTACGTGGTGTCAGGCAGGTGTCACGGCCGGGTTCAGCATTCGACGATGTTGACCGCCAGGCCGCCGCGGGCGGTCTCCTTGTACTTGACCTTCATGTCGGCCCCGGTCTGCATCATGGTCGTGACCACCTGGTCCAGGGTGACCTTGTGGGAGCCGTCCCCGTGCAGGGCGAGCCGCGCCGCGGTGATTGCCTTCACCGACGCCACCGCATTGCGTTCGATGCAAGGGATCTGGACCAGTCCGCCCACCGGGTCACAGGTCAGCCCGAGGTGGTGCTCCATGCCGATCTCGGCGGCGTTCTCGACCTGGGCCGGGCTGCCACCCAGGATCTCGGCCAGCGCGGCCGCGGCCATCGAGCAGGCCGTCCCGACCTCACCCTGACAGCCGACCTCGGCACCGGAGATGGAGGCGGTCTGCTGGTAGATCGATCCGATGGCGCCGGCGACCAACAGGAAACGGCAGATGGCGTCGTCGTCGACCCCGGGGACGAAGTGTGCGGCGTAGTGCAGCACGGCCGGGATGATCCCGGCGGCACCGTTGGTCGGGGCGGTGACGACCCGGCCACCGGAGGCGTTCTCCTCGTTGACCGCCAGGGCCCACAGGGTCACCCAGTCCATCGCGGCCAGCGGGTCGGCCTTGGCAGGGGAGACCGAGGCGAGGGCGCCGGCCTGTGCGGGCGTGGTCATCCCGAAGGGGCCCTGGGCGCTGCGCAGTCGCTGGTGCAGCTCGGCCGCGCGGCGGCGGACCTTCAACCCACCGGGCAGCGTGCCGGTGGTGTGGCAGCCGTGGGAGACGCAGCCGACCATGACCTGCCAGATCTCGACCAACCGGGCGCGGACCTCGTCCTCCGGGCGGCGGGCGCACTCGTTGGCCATCGCGATCTGGGCGATCGACAGGTCGTTGGCCAGGCAGAGCTCGAGCAGGTCGGCCCCGGTCCGGAACGGGTACGGCACCGGGGTCGGGTCGGGCTGCAGGGTGGGGCTGCCTGACCCGTCGTCGTCGAGGACGAAGCCGCCGCCGATGGAGTAGTAGGTCCGCTCGGCGATGACCCGGTCGTCCTGCCAGGCCGTGAAGGTCATCCCGTTGGGGTGGAAGGGCAGGCTCTTGCGGCGGTGCAGGACCAGGTCGGAGTCGAGGTCGAAACCGATCTGGTGGCTGCCGTTGATCCGGATCCGGCCCGACTCGGCGATCTCGGCGGTCCGCAACGGGCCGGCGGTGGTGTCGACGGTCTCGGGGTCCTCACCCTCGAGCCCCCACAGCACCGCACCGACCGAGCCGTGGCCGTGGCCGGTGGCGCCGAGGGAGCCGAACAGCTCGCCGCGCACCCGGGTGGTCCGCGACAGCAGGTCGTCGTCGGCAAGGGTGGCGGCGAAGCGTGCGGCGGCCCGCATCGGCCCGACGGTGTGGGAGCTCGACGGGCCGATGCCGATCTTGAACAGGTCGAACACGCTGACGGTCACACCCCCAGTGTGCCCTGCCCGATTTCGGAAGACCAGCCCCCGTGAAAGTGACGTCCCAAAGGCCCGATCAGGGCGCTGGTTCGACCCAGGGGATCAGGACGGTGGCAGACGATAGCCGCGCAGCTCACCGCCCATGGTGGCGACCACGTACAGGTCGTCCTCGAGCAACGGCGTCGAGTAGACGTAGTCGATCGAGATCTGGCCCAGCACCTGGTTGGATCCGTCATCGAGGTCGACCGCAGCGACCCGTCCGCCGGGCCCGGTGACGACCACGCGGGAACCGTCACGGACCAGCCCCGCCTTGTCCAGTCGGGCGACCCCGCTCTCGATCTCGACCTGGGTCTCGCCGGAGCCGGGATCCAGCAACTGGACCTGGCCCTCCTCCTTGGAGATCAGGATCCTCTCGCCGTACCACTGGGGGTTGGCGTCGCGGTAGTGGCCCTCGATCTCCCAGAGCGTCTCGCCGGTGGCCGGGTCGCTGGTCCGCAGCCGCTGACGCGAGCAGGCCAGCACCCGGTCGTCGCCCTGCTC
>DVLP01000326.1 GCA_018715445.1 Candidatus Avipropionibacterium avicola
AGACCGCTGCCGAGTAACCGGACATGTGGTGCGAGATCCCCACCAGCCACCACGGGATCTTGCCACCGGCCACGAAGAAGTCCGAGGCATCCGAGATCCGGCTCTTTGCCCACCAGCCGATCCCCACCATCACCAGGAAGTAGAGACCGACCACCGTCCAGTCCAGTGCTGCCATGACTCCTCCTCGTCGGCCGGGGTTGACCGTGCGATGAGATTGTCAGCTATCCAGCCGGTCCGCAAGGGGGGTGCCGACCAGAATCGGGGCCCGCGGGGGATCAGTCGCCGAAGTAGTTGAACAGCACCAGAGCGACCACCAGGAGGAGGATGGCCGAGCCCACGGCGAGGGTGATCTTGACCGCACTGAACGGACGGTGACCCTGCACCTCGGCGGTCGTGCCGTTGATGAAGACCTGGTACGGCTTCTGCTGGTAGGTGACCGTCAACAACCAGACCGGCATGAGCACGTGGGCGAAGTTGAGCAGGTGGAAGGTGGTGTCCACACTGCTGACGCGCTGCACGTCCCCGCCGATGTCGCGGCGGACCTGGGACTCGATGGTGCTGTCGATCCGCGGCTTGGCCACCGACGAGAACACCTGCCCGGCATCCGCGTCGTAGGTGCGGCTGAGGTGCCCACTGACGTACTCGGGGGTGTACGGCTTCGTGTTGCGGGTCGGCCACGGCTCGAGTGCAGACACCTTCTCCTGGTCGAGCCCGGTGTTCGCCAACGCCGGCAGGTCGCGGAACTGTGACCCGATGGTGCCGGCGGCAGGACGCCAGCGGGTGCGGGTCTCGGTCCGCCGGTTGTCGCCGTGCCCCACGGTGACGGTGTAGTGGTCACCACGCTGTCCGGTGTAGCGACTGGTGGTGTCGGCGTCGTAGGCGAAGTAGGTCAGGTAGATGCTGGTGAACGAGCCGAGCGTGCGGTACTTCTTGAACTCGTTCGGCGCGAACCACCGGCTGTTGATCCACTTCTCGATCGCCTCGCGGGCCACCTTCTCCCCCACCACGAAGGGCAGCACCCCGTCGACCGGCAGGCGCACCGGGGCATCCTGCAGGTCGTCACGTTGGATCGGGGTGTTGCAGTACGGACAACGGATCGCGGTGAGTGTGCCGGTGAACGAGGTGTGTCCGCCACAGGACTGGCAGACGATCTCCTTCTCACTGGTGGCACTCACCATCCGTTGACCGTCGGCCTCCCGGCGGGCCTGTTCGAGCGCACCCATCGTGCGGCGCAGGTCGTGGCGGGGCACGGCGCCGCCGACCTCGACCACCGGTTGGGTGCTGCCACAGCTGACGCACAGCATCTGGGCCGAGTCCGGGTCGAAGACCAGGAGCCCACCACAGGCACGACACGGATAGGTCCGGGTCCGCTCGGTCTCGTGCAGCACCGCCGGGTCCAGCAACGGCCCGGGGTCGGGCATCGGGCCCGGGTCGGGCAGTGGCGGAGGAGTGTCCATGGACTGGTGGTCCGGCAACGGCGGAGGCGCGGGCGTACCGGGAGTCGTCCCTTGTCCCTGCGGGGGAAGGGGAGGTGGCTGATCAGTCATCGCGACGAGGTCTGCTCAGACGGTCATCACTGCTGTGGCGGATTCGCCGGCCCCGGTGCGGCTGGCGGCGGAGTGGCTCCCCCGGGCGCTTCACCACCGGGAGCCCCGCCACCGGGCAGGGGCGGCGGACCGGCGAACAACGCCTGCAGCGCCTCGACCTCGCTGGCCTTGGTCCACCCGGCCATCCCGGCCGACCAGACGAGGGTGTCGCGGCTGATCTGGTTGTTCTGCGCGTAGCCCTGCAGTTGGGCCGTGGTGAAGGGTCCGGCGGACTGACCGTTGAGCTCGACGTGGTAGGTCTGGGCCGACGGCAGCGGCGGTGGGGCGGCGGCCGGCTGCGCGGCCTGACCCATCTGCCCTGCCATCTGGGCCCCCATCCCCAGGCCCATCCCGGCGCCGAGCATCTGCCCCATGCCACCGTCGCCGTTGCCGGCCGCGGTGGTCATCGCATCGGCAGCCTTGGCCTGCTGGTAGCGCTGCATGTCGCCGAGGTTGTTGACCCAGCCGGACTCCTCGACGCCACGGGCGACACCGCGGGTCATGGCCTGGGTGATCTCCTCGGGCAGCGAGATGTTCATGGTGATCGAGTCGATCGCCAACCCGAACTCGTCGTCGACCCGCTCGGCGACGAAGTCACGCAGCTTCCCGGACAGCTCGACCTGACGGCCCTGCAGGTCGATCACGCCCAGTCCGGTCTCCATCACCATGTCCGAGAAGGCCAGGGTGATGACCCGGCGCAGCAGCTCGGCCACCTCGGAGACGTCGACCACAGAGTCTGTGCCGATGACTTCACGCAGGAAGATCGTCGGGTCGATCACGCGGACGACACACAGACCGTTGGCACGGACCTGCACCATGCGGAAGTCGGGGTCACGGACGGTGACCGGGTTGGCCGTACCCCAGCGAAGGTCGGTCACCGGGCGGGTGTTGATGAAGTAGACCTCGGAGCGGAACGGGGAGTTGAAGCCGTGCTTCCAGCCCT
>DVLP01000327.1 GCA_018715445.1 Candidatus Avipropionibacterium avicola
TGTGCGGCGGGGTCCAGAAGAAGACGACCAGGAAGAGCACGAAGGGCGCCAGGTCCAGGGAGTTGGTGACCGCGGTCCAGCCGATCAGCGGCGGGAAGCAGCCCGCGATGCCACCCCAGACGATGTTCTGCGAGGTCCGCCGCTTGAGCCACATCGTGTAGACGAAGACGTAGAAGGCATTGGCAGCCACCGCCAGCCCGGCCGACAGCCAGTTGGCGCCGAAGCCCAGCACCAGCGTCGCCCCGATCCCCAGGACCACACCGAAGAGGGTTGCAGCCCGCACGCTGACCGCGTGCCGCGGCAGGGCACGTCGACGGGTGCGACGCATCCGCTGGTCGATGTCGCGGTCGATCACGCAGTTGAAGACGTTGGCGCTACCAGCGGCCAGGCAGCCCCCCACCAGGGTCCACAGCACCAACACCGGCGCCGGCACCCCCCGAGCCGCCAGGAACATCGCCGGGACGGTCGTGATGAGCAACAGCTCGATGATGCGGGGCTTGGTGAGCCCGACATAGGCGCCGATCACACCACGCCACTGCGCACCACGGGAGAGTCCTTCGCGATCGTCGGAGGACTCCTCCGAAGCGGCGTCGGTCATGCCCCGGGCAGCGGGCACCTCGGTACTGGTCACAGATCCTCTTCGCTCGATCGAGCTGACATGCTCCGAAGCAGTCTAGGCCCCGCAGCGCCGTCGCTCGAACCGGGCCGTACCCCGTGGCGGACACCACTCGCCGGAAAGCGCTCTCAGATGATGGCATGGAGGCGACGGAACCCCACGGTGGCGAGTAGGCTCGTCATCGAGCGCCTGTCCCGGACCGGACAGGCGGCTGCCCACTGACCGGAAGGACCAGCGTGACTGACCAGGCGACCCCCCTCGAGTGGACCGACCTCGACGACCGCGCGGTGGACACCGTTCGTGTCCTGGCCGCCGATGCCGTGCAGAAGGTGGGCAACGGTCACCCCGGCACGGCCATGAGTCTGGCGCCCGTCGCGTACCTGCTGTTCCAGAAGGTCATGCGCCACAACCCGGCCAACCCCGAGTGGTACGCCCGCGACCGCTTCGTGCTGTCCTGCGGACACTCCAGCCTGACGCTGTACCTGCAGCTCTACCTGGGTGGTTTCGGCCTCGAGCTCGACGACATCAAGGCCCTGCGGACCTGGGACTCCCGTACCCCGGGCCACCCCGAGTACGGCCACACCGCCGGTGTCGAGACCACCACCGGTCCGCTCGGTCAGGGCATCGGCAATGCGGTCGGCATGGCGATGGCGGCCCGCCGTGAGCGTGGCCTGTTCGACGGTGACCACACCGGCGACTCGATCTTCGACCACCAGATCTACTGCCTCGCCTCCGACGGCGACATCCAGGAGGGCGTGGCCAGCGAGGCCTCCTCCCTGGCCGGCACCCAGCGACTGGGCAACCTGACCCTGATCTACGACAACAACGAGATCTCCATCGAGGGCGGCACCAGCATCGCCCTCAGCGAGGACACCGCGGCCCGCTACGAGGCGTACGGCTGGCACGTCCAGGTCGTCGACTGGACCAACGGCGGCACGGAGTACAAGGAGGATGTCCAGGCCCTCCACGACGCCATCGCGGCCGCCCGCGAGGTGACCGACCGCCCGAGCTTCATCGATCTGCGCACGATCATCGGCTGGCCGGCCCCCACCAAGCAGAACACCGGCGGCGTGCACGGCAGCGCCCTGGGCGCCGACGAGGTCGCGGCCACCAAGGAGGTCCTCGGCTTCGACCCGAAGGCCGACTTCGCTGTCGCCGACGACGTGTTCGCCCACACCCGTTCCCTTGTCGAGCGCGGCCAGGCCGCCGAGGCCGCTTGGCAGTCGGAGTTCGACGCCTGGGCCAGCGACCACGCCGAGGGCAAGGCCCTGTTCGACCGGCTGTCGCAGCACGAGCTGCCGGCCGGCTGGGAGGACGCCCTGCCGTCCTTCGACGCCGACGCCAAGGGCCTGGCCACCCGCGCCGCCTCGGGCAAGGTGCTCAGCGCACTCGCCCCGAAGCTGCCGGAGCTGTGGGGCGGATCGGCCGACCTGGCCGGCTCCAACAACACCACCCCGGACGGGGAGCCGAGCTTCCTGCCGACCGATCGGCAGAGCAAGGACTTCAGCGGGAACCCGTACGGCCGCGTACTGCACTTCGGCATCCGTGAGCACGGGATGGGCGCCATCCTGAACGGCATCGCGGTGCACGGCGGCACCCGCCCGTACGGCGGCACCTTCCTGACCTTCAGCGACTACATGCGCCCCTCGGTGCGCCTGGCCGCGCTGATGCAGCTCGGCGTCACCTACGTGTGGACCCACGACTCGATCGGTCTGGGTGAGGACGGTCCGACCCACCAGCCGATCGAGCACGTCGCCTCGCTACGGCTGATCCCGGGCCTCGACGTGGTGCGTCCGGCCGATGCCAACGAGACCGCGGCCGCCTGGGCCCAGGTGCTGCGCAACACCCACCGCCCGGCCGGGCTGGTGCTCACCCGACAGAACGTGCCGACCGTGCCGCGCGGCACCGACGGTTACGCCGACGTCGACGGAGTCGCCAAGGGCGCCTACGTGCTGCGTGACAGCGAGGGCACCCCGGACGTGATCCTGATCGGCACCGGCTCGGAGGTGCAGTACTGCCTCACCGCCCAGGAGTCGTTGGCCGCCGACGGGATCAAGGCCCGTGTGGTCTCGGCTCCGTGCCTGGAGTGGTTCGCCGAGCAGGACCAGGCCTACCGTGACCAGGTGCTGCTGCCCGGCGTC
>DVLP01000328.1 GCA_018715445.1 Candidatus Avipropionibacterium avicola
CCGACGCCGCCAATCCACCTGTGCTCCGCACACCTGCGGAAAGGACCGCACACACCGAAGCGGGTCAGCACCCCTCCGATGATGGGCGGGCCAGCATCGGGATCGGCTGTCCCACACGAAGGTGTGCGGACGTCCTGCTAGCTCGGGAGGCGTGAGGGCGTTGCCCCTCGACGGGCTCGGGGGGCGGGTCGCGTTGATAGGTTCGTCCCCGTGGTGGAGAGCAGGTGGTGGCGCAACCCGTACCCGTGGATCGTGGCGGGTCTGTGGTTGTTCGGATTGTTGTTGACGGTCCCGGCCCCCTTGGCCAATGACATCCGGTACGAGGCAGGGACCCATTTCGCGTCGCTGCACTCGGTGGCCGAGACGTTCAGCCACCGGCCCCTGTTCCACCGGTTCTTCACCGAACTGTTCTTCCGACCGGCGTGGATCCTCACCGGCGAGGACCGGGTGGTCTTCGAGATGGTGCTGCGCGTCCAGGCCCTGGTGTTGTCGAACTTGGCCTGTGTTGCGCTCTGGGCCGGCCTGCGGCGACGGATCCCTCGACTGGCCTCGCCGATCAGCGTGGCCACCCTCGCCGGACTGGTGCTGTGCAGCTCCGGGGTCGGCTGGGAGCCGGACTGGCTCGCGGTGGTCATCACGGTGGCCGGTGTCGGACTGGCCTTCCTGCGCCGACCGGTCGGCCCGGTGCTGGCCGGGGTGCTGTTTGCGATGGCGGCGATCGTGAAGTTCCTGACCCTGCCGGTCGCCCTCATCGGGCTGCTCGCCGTCCTGCTGATGGACCAGTCGGGCAGTTGGGAGAAGCCGGCGGTCAAGCTGTTCGGCCAGTTCCGCAGCCTGCCGGTGCGTCACCCCCGTTTCCTGACCGCACTGGTGTCGGCCACCGTCACCGGGATCACGTGGCTGGTGCTGATGGCATTGGTCTGGCCCTGGGAGATCCGCTGGATGCTGGACTCCTCGCAGATGCAGCCGCGTCGACCGTTCCTGGACAACATCGGGCTGACCTTCGAGCTGCTCGGCAACTCCATGATCATGTGGCCGGCGGTGGCGCTGGTCCCGGCGGCGCTGGTCCGCGCGACCCGGACCGAAAAGATCGTGGTGTGGTCGGCGTTGCTGTTGGCATGGATCCCGGTCCCGGCCCAGCAGCAGTACTTCCCGTACCACATGGCTGCCTTCCCGGTGATCGCCTCGATCGCGCTGGTGATGGGGGTCCGTCGCGGCGGCACCTGGCTGGCCGGATGCGCGACGGTGAGTGCCCTGGCCTCGGTGGTGGTGCTCACGATGATCCCCCCGGACACCCGGGTCGCCTGGATCTGGCCGATGATCGGGCTGTGGGTGGTGTACGCCGGTGTGGCGGTCTGGGTGCAGCGACGTCGCATCCACGCCTTCCCTGCCGTACGGACCCGGCGCCTGTCCGCACTGGCGGCTGCGGTCACCGTGCTCTGCCTGGTACCGATCTCGCTGCCCGCCGCCGGCTGGTCGGTCACGATGGATCCGTCGCGCTACTTCTCCACCAACCACTCCTTGGAGGAGAACGTCGCGTTGTTCCAGTCCGGGGAGGACATCCGCGCCGAGATCGGGCCGGACACCCCAGTGCTCTACCTCGCCTTCGGCGACCAGGTCTTCGCGGTCGGCAACCCCACGTGGTGCCAGTTCCCGACCAATGTGTTCACCCAGCGCGGCGAATGGGAGAAGCCGATCCTGACCACCCAGACGTACGCCGACAACCTCGCCTGCCTCGACGACCCCCGCAACAAGTACCTCGTGTGGGACCAGACCTTCGTCACCTACGAGCGCCAGCCCCCCGAGGTGATCGAGCGCATCGAGCGCAACTTCGACTGCACCGATGCCACGACCTACAACGTGTTGACGCTCTGTCCACGACGGTGACCCCTCGACGAGCTCGGGGAACGTGAGGGCTGTCGACGAGCTCGGAGGACGGGGCGTCAGCGCAGGGTCTGGTCGGTCGGTCCGGTCGGTGACCAGTCGTTGGTCGAGGCATCGGCAGGATGCCACGGCTTCGCCGGGGCTGCGGCGCGGACGGTCAGGCAGAGCACGCCGACGGCGATCCCGCAGGACAGCAACCCTCCACTGGCGACGGTGTTCAGCATGCCGTTGACCAGGGGGCGGGGCAGTCCGGACCCCAGCAGAACGGCTGGCGACGCCACCGAGAGGCCGGCCACCACCAGTACGGCTGCGGCCAGCAGCCCGCCGAGCCGCGGGTTCGCCATCGCCGCGAGACAGATCGCGAGACCAACAGCACAGAGCAGGCCGACCAGCACGCTCGCGATGTTCGGGCTCAGATAGATGAACACCTGGAGATAGGTCCATCCGCCGGCCAGGAGCGTCCCGATCGCGAGTCCGGCGGTGGCCACGCCGAGCACGACGGACACGCCGCTGCCGCCACCACCGGCGGCCCGGGACCGCCCCCGCGACAGGCCCAGACCGATCATCCAGGCCCCGAGGACCATTCCGGTGCCGGTCGCCATCAGCATCACCAGCCCGTCCGACAAGCTGGCGCTGAGTCGGCGGATGGCGATGGCCAGGTCGAACAGCGGGTTCATCCGGAGGCTCCCGGTCAACGGCATCAGCGTGAAGGCGACGGAGGCGACCACATGCACCACGCCGACGACGAGCAGACCGGCCGGGGAGAGCTTGCTCGCCAGACCGGCCAACCCCACGATCACGGCGCCGAGGACGCCGATGAGCATCACGCCCAGCCAGGCGCCACTGAAGCCGTACATGGTGGAGTGCAGCCGCAACGCCTGCCCGCTCCCCCAGGTCCACATCGCGATCCCGATCCCCTGGACGAGGATCGTGAGCAGAATGGCCGGGACCGGCTTGGTTCCCATGGTCATGGCTCTCCTTCGCACGAACTGGTGGCGCCCAGTCAACCATTCACAGGTGCGAGTGGTACCGTCCCAACGATTTAGCCAAGCCTAACCTGAAGGAACTGAGTAGTGCCCACACCCTCACGCCACCTGTCCCGCCGCCTGATCCTGACCAGCGCCCCGGTGCTGGCCGGAGCCGCTGCCCTGGCGTCCTGTTCGTCGGGATCCACCCAGCAGCCGAGCCCCAGCCCCAGTACGGATGCGGGCAGTACGGATGCGGGCGCGGGCGCAGGCTCGGGGGACTTCCAGCCGGTGACGATCGAGCACGCACTCGGCTCGGCCGAGATCACCTCGCGGCCCGAGCGGATCGTGACCCTGGGGCAGGGCTCGACCGAGACCGTGATCGCCCTCGGCGTCATCCCGGTGGGCGTCGAGGAGTACGCGTGGGGCGCCGACGACTCCGGCCACCTGCCGTGGGTCCGCGAGGCCGTCGAGAAGACCGGCCAGGAGCTGCCCGCCCTGGTGAAGGGGGCCGACACCCTCAGCGCCGAGGAAATCGCCAGCCTCGAGCCGGACCTGGTGCTGGCACCGTGGTCCGGGATCACCCAGGAGCAGTACGACCAGCTCAGTGCCGTGGCCCCCACCGTCGCCTATCCCGAGAAGGCGTGGACGATCGAGTGGCACG
>DVLP01000329.1 GCA_018715445.1 Candidatus Avipropionibacterium avicola
ATCATCGAGCAGCTTCTACGACCACTTCGCCCGTGCCTGCGGCACCACCCCGGGCCAGTACCGGGCCAGCCGATCGTCCTCCTGGTCCGAGCCGCGGAGCTGATCGGCAGGTGGCGCCGCGGGCCCCTCGACGAGCTCGGGGGTCGGGAACGGCCCGGGGGTCGGGGGCCTAGGATCGGGAAGCGTGACTGCGATGGCCCACGCCGATTTTGACGGGACCACCTTGGTGGTCGGCAATGCCCTGATCGAGCGGCGGTGGCGACTCGACGGCACCAGCCTGACCGCGACCGGGCTCACCGACCTGCGGACCGGGCGCGACTGGGCCGCCGGGGAACCACCGGCGCCGAGCCTGGCCCGCGAGGTCGCCGGGGCGACCGGACCGACCGAGCTCCGAGTGGAGTGCAAGCCGATCGACATCGTCGGGGTGGAGGCGCTGCACGCCGAGCTGGTGACACCCACCGAGCAGGGCGACCTCGTGCGACGCTTCGTGGTGCTCGACGACTTCGCCGCCATCGCTCAGCAGTTGGTCTCCGTCCCCAGCGTCGCCGGATCGGGACCAGCGACCACGGACGAGGCCGTGGCCACCGGGACCGAGACCGACGCACCCCGGTCCGAGATCGACCCGAGCGACGTGATCGACGCCCTGACGATCGACCCGTTGCACTGCCGACTGGTCGCGCCGCGCTTCGTCGACCAGACCGATCACCACAACGAGGTGGTCCAGCAGCGGGAGTGGCTGCTCCATCCGTCGGAGAAGTCCATTGCTGTGCAGGGAAACCTCTGGTTCCTCGAGCACAATCCGAGCGGAGCCGGGGTGGGCATGCTCAAGATCGCCCCGGGCCCGGAGCACCGCTTCGACCGGGTGCCCGATGACCTGCAGATCATCGGCGAGCACCTGGTGACCCGCGGCCACGGCGTCAGCCCGACCGGTTATCGACAGTGGACCTTCCTGCACGACAACGGCCCGACGGGCCGCACCACAGCCGTGCAGCGGCTGCAGTTGCAGTTGCGCCCGGTGGTGCCCGGCCGCGACGGACTGGCGGTGTCGAACACGTGGGGTGATCGGTCCCAGGACTCCCGGATGACCGAGGACTTCCTGCTCGCCGAGGTGGCCGCGGCCGCCGAGCTGGGCGTCGACGTGGTCCAGCTCGACGACGGTTGGCAGAAGGGCACCACAGCCAATGCGTGGAACCGTCCCCAGGACGGTGCCTGGGGTGACTACTGGGCCATCGATCCGCAGTTCTGGACGCCACGTCCCAGCGGACTGCCGAACGGTCTCGAGCCGGTCGTCGATGCGGCGCACCGGGCCGGGCTCCATGTCGGGCTGTGGTTCTCCCCCGACTCGTCGTCGGAGTTCGCCAACTGGGAGGCCGATCGCGACTGCCTCACCGACCTGGTCACCCGCCACGGGATCACCCAGGTGAAGTCGGACGGCGTCCTGCTCACCTCGGCCCGTGCCGAGCGTCGCTACCGGCGCCTGATCGACCAGATGCTGCAACGGACCGACGGAGCCCTGACCTTCGACCTCGACGTCACCGCCCAGGTGCGACTGGGCTACTGGGGTGCACCCCATGCGGGCCCGGTCTTCGTCGAGAACCGCTACACCGACTTCCACAACTACTGGCCGCACCAAACCCTGCGGACGCTGTGGCGTCTCTCCCACCACCTCCACCCGGTACGGCTTCGCCTCGAGTTCCTGAACCCGTACCGCAACACCGACCGCTATGCCGGTGATCCACTGGCACCGGAGCGTTATCGCCCGGCCACCCTGTTCGCCACGGTGATGATGGCCAGTCCGTTGGCCTGGTTCGAGCTCTCCGAGGCACCGGCCGAGTTCCGGGCCGAGATCGCCGAGCTGGTACGGATCTGGAAGCAGGTCCGTCACCGGATCCACACCGAGGTCGTGCTGCCGATCGGTGACGAGCCCGACGGGTGGTCCTGGACCGGACTGTGCACGGCTCCACGCGAAGGGGATGCCTACGCCGTCGTCTTCCGTCCGCTCGACTCCGGACCCGACTGGAGCTTCCGCCTGCCCCACAACGATCTGCCCAACAGCGATCTGGACCGTGTCGAGTGGCTGCACGGCAACGGCCGAGCGGTGGTCGACAACGGCCGCGTTCGGGTCGAGATCGACGAGCCCCTCGGCCACGCCTTCCTGAGGATCCACTGATGAGCACCATCGACACTGCTGAGGGCCGTACCACGCTGGTGCTGTCACCCCACCAGGACGACGAGGCCAGCCGTCTGGCTGCCTACGTGGCGATCGCGGCCGATCGGGGCGACGCCGTCGAGTTGGTCCAGGTCACCGACGGGACCGCCACCGGCGTCGGACGAGCCGAAGGCCTCTCACCCGGCACCGTACAACGCTGGCGTGACCGGGAGCAGTTCTCGTGCTGGGACTGGCTCACCGACGGACGGGGCACGATCACCCGACTCCAGCTGGTCGACGGTGCCGCCCGCGCCGAGGACATTGTCTCGGCCCTGACGCAGCGGCTGGACACCGACAACGGGGAGTGCGAGCTCTACGTCGCCACCTGGCACCACGACCGACCGGAGGCCCACCCGGCGGATCTGCATCCCGACCACATCGCCTGCGTCCTTGCGGCCCGCGAGATCGCCCGCACCACAGGGATCCCGGTCCGGTTCGCCCGCCACGCCACCCAGCAGGAGCTGCCCGGAACCTTGTACGAGGCGCAGACCCACGAGCAGCGCCTGCGGATCGAGGGTGCACTCTCGGCCTACACCGTGATCGGGCGCCGCTCGGTCCGCCACACCTTCGAGGCGGCTGAGGGCTCCGGCGGGACGTCGCGCATCACCGAGTAGGCCCGGCGAAGCGGTCCGGGCGGAATGGGCTCGTCCGGTCCACCGGTCGGTCGAGCCCGTCCAGGACGAGTTCAGCGCTGGCCGGGGCCAGGATCAGGCCCCACATCCCGTGCCCGAGGGCGAAGGACAGCCCCTCGGCACGGTCCGTGCGCCCGAGCACCGGCAGACCGTCGCTGGTGCACGGTCGCTCCCCGGCCCACACCTCAAGGACCGGCCGATCAGTCAGGGCAGGGACTCCACGGGCCGCGGCCTGCACCAACGCGTGGGCACGGGCACGGTCGACGGGTCGGTGCTCGGCTCCGAACTCGATCGACCCGGCGACCCGGACCCGATCGCTCAGCGGGGTGACCACGACCCGGTGCTCGGGCAGGCGCACCGCCATCGCTGGGGTGTCGGCCGAGGACTCCAGGTCGATCACGTACCCCCGACCGCCGCGCAGCGGCAACGGCAGCCCGACCTCGGCGGCCAACTCGCCGGACAGCCCGGTGCAGATCACCACATGGGAGGCGGTGACCACGGCGTCGACGAGCCGGACACCGGTGATCCGATCACCGGATCGCTGCAGTCCCTGCACCCGTTGACCGAACTCGATCCGGGCGCCGTGCCGCTGGGCCTCGGCGATCATGTCCCGGACATAGGTCCGCGGTTCGGTGACCGCCTCGTCTGGGTGGTGGAACCCACCCACGACCTCCCCGAGGGAGGGCTCGAGGTCGCGCAGCTCATCGGGGCCCAGCTGCTCAGGGTCCATCCGCTGGGGGCTCGACCGTCCGCGTCGGCGCAGCAGGACGTCGATCGCCCCGATCCGTTCGTAGCTGGAGCTCAACCCGGCCCGGCCCCAGTCGGCATGCAGGGACGCGCTGCGGCCCGCGAGGTCGGTGAGCGCTTCGGCCCCGGTACGAGCCCGGCTCCCCCAGGCCGAACGAGCCAACCGCGCCAGCCAGCCGACCACGGTGGGATCGGGATGCACCCGTACCGCCGGTGGTCGCCGCAGCACCTGTCGGACGGCGTCGCGCAGCAGGGCCGGGGTGGCCAACGGGGTGACATGGTCAGGCGCGAGCAGCGAGGCATTGGCGTACGAGCAGCCGGCGCCGATGTCGTCGCCGGCCTCCAGCAGGAGGGTGGTGAGTCCACGGCGGGCGGCCGTCATGGCGACGGTGGCGCCGACCACGCCGGCACCGACCACCACCAGGTCGACCTGGGACGGGGTCGTAGAACTGTTCACGATCCTCGACGATACGGCGCGGCGGCAGACTCGGTCAGGCTCGTCCGCGGGTGGCCCGAGGAGTGTGGGTCGGCAGGGTCCGCCGGGGGCCGCGTCTGGGTGGGAAGCCGGCCACCAGTCCGATCAGGACCTGAGCCCGGAACCTGTGCCCTGCATAGGGTTCCAGCAGTTCGAGGGCTCCGTCGTCGCCGAGCCGTTGTCCCGTGAGGGCGAAGCTGATCGCATCACCCACGTGGTAGTCACCGACGCTCCAGGCGTCCGGGTCGCCGTGAGCCCGCTGCCGGGTCTCGGCCGAGGTCCACGGACCGATCCTGGGCAGTGACTGCAGCGCACGGTCAGCGTCCTGGGAGCCCATCAGCAACGTCCGTTCGAGGGCGGGACCGCGACGGGCCGCCGTCACCAACGGCTCCGAGCGGCGCTGCTCGACCCCGGCCCTCAGGTAGTCCCAGCTCGGGATCCGGGACCAGCCCCGGGCGGTCGGCGGGACCATCATCGCGTGGGCGGGCGACTCCGGGTCGTCGGTCGGCCCGGGAGCCGGCTCCCCGTGCTGGCGTACGAGGGTGCGGAAGGCCGCAAACGCCTCGGTGCTGGTGACCACCTGCTCCAGACACGCCGGGAACAGCGCCTCCCCCACGGCGGCCGACCTGCCCAGACGTAGATCGGGATGGCGGCGTACGGCTTCGGCCACCAACGGGTGGGCGGGGGTGAAATCGCTCGGGTCGTCGGCCGCACCCAACAGCTCAGGCACCTGGTCCAGGACCTCCTCGGCACCCTTGCCCCAAGCGGTGGCCGCCACCTCCGGTCCGCGGACGAGCAGGTGGAGCAGGGCCGTGCCGGTGCTGACCCTGGTGGCCCGCCACCAGTCGTGCTCGCTGACGCGGCGATGGGTCGGGTCGCCCGGTCCGCGGCGGTGGGCGCCGACGGTGAGATCGGTGTGGACCCGGCGTCCGGGGCGCCAGAGCCGGGTCCGGCCCTCTCCGGTCACGGAGCCGTCACCACACCGGCCCGGAGGACGAGCAGCTCGCGGGCGATCCCGAGCTCGAGTGCTCGCCGCAGTCGTGCGGTGATCCCCTCGGTCAGTCGCGAGCCACCGAACACCCGGCAGGTCTCGCGCAGCAGTTCGTCCACACCGATCCCCATCGCGCTGCGCGCCAGGTCGGCCATGGCGTTGCTGATCTCGCGCAGGACGACATCGTCGAGGGGGCGATCCTTCGTGGGGCCGTCCCAGCGCCGATATCCCTGCCAGGTCGACGGATCCAGGCCCGTGGGCCACAGGAATGACTCCTCGGGGTCACGACCGAGATCACCGGGGACGTGTTTGAGCACCTCCGCCATCCGGGCCCCGGAGAGTCGGCTCAGATCGTACGAGTTCACGAACAGTCGCGCCATCCGTTCGGGCCGGACCGGGCCCTCGGCGTCGACGATCGCGGTGATGAGTTCGCCGGCCCGGCCACGATCGGCGAGGACCTGCTCCAGCTGGTGACGGGTGCCCAGGACGGTGACCCGGTAGCCGGTGAAGTCACTGACCAGGTCGTCGCCCTCGTGGGAGAGGTCGATGGGCCCCTCGACGGGCTCGGGGGTCGGAT
>DVLP01000034.1 GCA_018715445.1 Candidatus Avipropionibacterium avicola
TCACAGATGTCCAGGCGGAGCTTGCCGAGGTCGTCCGGCCAGGCACAGCCGGGGCAGTCATAGCCGGTGACCCCGTGGTTCATCTGGAACATCGCACCGGTGGCGGCCAGCGGCAGCCGTTCGCGCAGGGCGACCTGACCGACCGAGAGCGCGGCTCCCCAACCGGCGGCGGGGTGCCGGTACGGCTCGCGGGACCACGCCTTGGTGGTGGTCGGACCGTAGCCGCCCTGTCGCGGCCCCTCGGGCATCAGCCCGAAGGCCTCACCGCCACGGTTGGCATGTTCTGTGGTCATGGACGGACCTCCGTCAGATCGGAGCGACGATCGTGCGCCGTGGTCGTGACACGACGCGGATGGGTGTAGACGTTCATCGAGCTGCCACGGACGAAGCCGGCCAGCGTGATGCCGACCCGCTCGGCCAGCTCCACAGCCAGCGAGGAGGGTGCCGAGACCGCTGACAGGACAGGGACCCCGGCCATCGCCGCCTTCTGGGTGAGCTCGAAGCTGGCCCGACCCGAGACCTGCAGCACGGTGGAGCGCAGGGGCAGCCGGTGCTGCAGGGCGGCCCACCCGACCACCTTGTCGACGGCATTGTGACGCCCGACGTCCTCACGGACCACGAGCAGCTCGTCGGTGGTGGTGTCATACAGGGCGGCGGCGTGCAGGCCGCCGGTCTTGTCGAAGACGGCCTGCCCGGCGCGGAGCCGGTCGGGCAGCTCACTGATGCGCTCGGCGGCGATCTCGACCGGGTCGGTGCTCACGTCGAAGGTGGAGGTCGTCTCGATCGCGTCGATGCTGGCCTTGCCGCACACCCCGCACGAGCTCGTGGTGTAGAACCGCCGGGCCTCCTCGGGGCCGGGGACGCGCACGCCGTCGGCGAGGCGCAGGTCCAGGACGTTGTAGGTGTTGGGCTCGTCGCCACCGGTGCCGGGACCACCACAGTGGATCGCCGAGGCCAGACCCGACCCGTCGGCGAGGATGCCCTCGGAGACGAGGAAACCGACGGCGAGCTCGACATCATGGCCGGGGGTCCGCATCGTCACGACCAGCGGGGACCCGCCGATCCTGATCTCGAGGGGCTCCTCGACGGCCAGCGTGTCGACGCGCCGCTGTGCTCCCCGGTCACCGGTGATCCGCTGCACGGGCCTGCGCGTCGTGATCCTGCCCATGGCCAGAGGCTACCCCGCCAACGCTGCGGTGGACACTGCCCCGACCCGCACCCGCCGAGCTCGCCCCGACCGAGGCGCGGTCGACAGCGGAGCACCCCATCGACCATGATCGAGGGATCGATGCCGAGGAGGCTCCATGACCGACATGGCCGACGACCTGGACGAATGGGTCCGGGCCGTCACCCGGGCCCTGCAGCTCGACCCGGCCGAGGTGCCGGTCGACCTGCTGCTGGACCTGACCCGCGACGCCGCCCACGGCGTGATGCGTCCGGCCGGCCCCCTCACCACGTTCATGGTCGGGCTCGCCGTGGCCAGGGGTGCCTCGGTCGACGACGCGGTGGCCACGGTCCGCTCCGAGATCGACCAGTGGTGAATCGACCAGTGGTGAGCGCTGCCCGCACCCCTCAGCCGTGAGTGTTGCTCACCTGGGCCACCGAGGCCGTACGACGCCACCACAGCAGCGTGGCGACGACACCGAGCAGGGCGAGCACGCCCCCGGTGACCAGCCACACCGACGATGAGATCAGGTCGGCTCCGAACACCCCGGTGGCGACCGCGTTGCCGACATGGAATCCGCCGTGGATCCCGATGGCCGGCAGCACCGAGCGGGTCAACAGCACCAGGGCGCCGGCCAACAGACCGAACCCGAAGGGCATCGCCAGGTACGTCACCAGGTCAACCCACCCGGACTGGCCGCCACCGGACAGCAGGTGCGGCACGGTGAACCCGAGGGTCGCCACCACCAGGGCCACCAGCGGCCGGGCACGCAGGGTGTCCATCAGCCAGCCGCGGAAGATGACCTCCTCGCCGATTCCCTGCAGGACAAAGGATCGCACCACGACATAGGCGATCAGCAGGCCGAGCGGGATCCCCTCGAACGACGTCGGCCCACCGAGCGCCTCGGGGCCGGCGACCACGCGGACCAGCAGCACACCGGCCAGCACCCCGGCGACCGCGAGGCCGGTCCCGGCGAGCAGCAGGGCGAGCCCGCGCCGGTTGACGACGACACCGGTCTGACGCAGGCTGCGCCGCTCGACCAGGCGGAGCCAGAGGGCGGTGAGCCCGACCATGACGATCCCGACGAGCACCCAGGTCGCCATACGGGCGACCATGGCCCGGATCGCGCCTGCCTCGCTGGTGTCGGCGGCGATCCTGGCCATCGCCGGGAGCTGCCAGAGCGGGAGGACGGCGAAGTTCGCACCGAACATGATGATCGGCGCGACCAGCAGTCGCAGGGCGATCCCCCACGGGCCGTTCCCCAACCGGGGCCCGCGGCGATCCGGGACGCGGCGATCCGGGTCAGTCGTGTCGTGCTGAGTTCCTTCAACTGTGGTGGACATGTGAGCCACGCTAGGGTCCGAGACGCCGCCTCCACACCGGTCGACGGTCACCACCGACGATGACGCCGGTCATGCCCGACCATGACTGCGGGCACGGGTCGGCCGGGCCGTGCGGCCGTAGCATGACGGGCATGGACGGACCCCTGCGCAGTCGTCTCCTCGACGCCCTGCTGATCGGCGCCTTGGCCGGGATCCTGTTGACCCTGTCCGAGCCGACGCGCCGCTGGGCGAGCGGACTGATGGTCGTGCTGGTGGCGCTCATCGCCATCGGCTGGGTGCTGTGGCGGATCCGGCCTCGCGGTCGGCGGCTGCCGATCGGGCTGCGCCGTGGCGCCGTCGTCGTGACCGCACTCGCCTCTGTCCCGACCACCGTGTTGGGCGACAGCCCACTGGCCTTCGGCGTGGTGTGGGCGGCGGCACTGATGCTGGTCCTGGAGTTGGGGACGTGGGCCGGCATCGGCTACGGCGCCGTACTGGCAGGGATCGCGCTGGCGGTCCACCTGATGGTCGGGCGTGACCTGCTGACCGCCGCGCTGGAGGCGGTGGCCGTCGGGCTGCTCAGTGGCTTCGGGATCATCCTCGCGCAGGCCCTGCGCGCAGCCGACGAGCTGAACAGTGCACGGCTGCAGGCGCTGTCGGCGTTGCGGCACCAGTACGCCTCGGACACCGACCTGGTGCTGGCCGAGGAACGGGCCCGGACCGGGCGGGCGCTGCACGACGGATTGGGCCACCGCCTGACCGCGGTCGGGATGTCACTCGAGTTCGCTGAGCGGATGCGGCCCAACGATCCGGACCGGGCCTGGCAGGAGGTTGACCGGGCCAGGACCGAGGCCGCGACCGCCTTGACCGACATGCGACGACTGGTCCGGGCCATGCACCCGGTCGACCTGGCCACCGCCGGCACCGACGACAGCTTCACCGCGATCGCCGACGGCTTCCGCCGTACCGGGCTCGACGTCGCGGTCGAGGTCCACGGGGTCGACCGGCTCGAACGGGAGCAGGTCCTGCTCCTGGTCCGGTTCGTCCAGGAGGGGCTCACCAATGTGGTGCGTCACAGCAGGGCCACCGCAGCCTCCCTGCAGATCACGGTGACCGACGAGGTCGTCGCCACCATCAGTGATGACGGCAGCACCACCGGCGACGAGGCCGTACCGACCGAGGGCTTCGGGCTGCGTTCGTTGCGGGAGCGGGCCGAACGGCTGGGTGGTGGGCTGACGGCCGGGCCGGCCGAAGCGGGGTTCACCGTACGGCTTCGTCTGCCCGTGGCGTCGGTGGCGGTGACCGCATGATCCGGGTGCTGGTGGTCGACGACCAGGAACTGTTGCGGCGCGGGTTGCGCCTGCTGCTGGAGACCGTGGACGACATCGAGGTGGTCGACGAGGCCGCCGACGGACAGGAGGCCTTGGGCCGGATCGAGCACTCCCGACCCGATGTCGTGTTGGCCGATGCGCGGATGCCGGTGTTGGACGGCGAGGGTCTGGTGGCTGCCTGCGCCGAGCGGCACCCCGGGCTCCCGGTGCTGGTGCTGAGCACCTTCGACGACGCCGAGGTGGTCCGGGCGGTGCACCTGGCCGGTGCCGCAGGATTCCTGCTCAAGGATGTCTCGACCGACACCCTGGCCGACGGGATCCGGGCGGTCCGCTCGGGAGGGCTGGTGCTCGATCCCCGGGTGGCTCGGCTGGTGGCCTCCCCGCCCCAGGAGGCGGACCCGTTGGCCGAGTTGACCGCCGCCGAACGCTCGGTCGCCGAGCGGGTCGCCCGTGGCATGTCCAATGCCGAGATCGCCGCCGACCTGTCGCTGGCCGAGGGCACCGTCAAGAACACCGTCTCGGCCCTGTTCCGCAAGCTGGGGGTGCGCGACCGCACCGCGCTGGCGCTCACCGTGTCCCGCGCCGCCGGGTGAGGCCGACCCACCGACCCACAAGCCTTTGGGGGGTGGTGAGTCAGCCGTGGTGCCAGGTCGGCCGTGTCCCGGGAGCCACCGACGGTACGTTCTCGACGTCCCAGTGCTCGACGGGCAGTGGATGCGGAGCCTGCCCGACGGTGTCGAGCGCGTAGTCGTGGACCAGCGATGCGAGGCGGCCCGACTCGACCCAGCCCAGGAGTCGCACCAGCCCCTCCTCGGCTCGTCGAGCCTCGACCGTGGAGAGCAGGCCGTCGCCGATCGCCTGCTCGAACTCGTCGTTGTCCACGACCCGGTGGGTGCCGTCGGTACGGACCAGGACATCGAGGAAGAGATCAACAGCGGAGACGTCCTCGCCCACCCGCACCATGGGCGTGGCAATGTCGCAGTTGATGGCGAACGACGTCTCCGGCGGGCCGGGTTGGATCAGGATGCCACGGAGATCGAACGTCGCATTCAGCTTGAACCACTCGTCGGCGAGCGCGAAGTGTCGCAACACCAGGTCCTCGGTCATCGTGTCGTACGGTGACGCCTGCCTGGTCTGCCCAACCCACATCGACTCGTCGTTGACCACGGTGCCCGAGGCCGGGTAAGCGAAGCACCGCACCGTGGCCTCATCGGGGTGAAAGTCGAAGTCCCGCACTGGATCGACCCTACGCGAGCAAGACGCCGGTCAGGCCTCGGCGGCCAGCGCCTCCTCCAGCTCACCACGGATCTGGTCGCCCCCACCGGAGCGCCAGGCTGACACGGCCTCAGGCCAGTCGCTCACCGGCTTGCGGCCCTGGAGGATGTCGTTGACGGTGCTGGAGATCTTCCGATTGAGCCCGGGGCCCTTGGAGACCTCGGTGGCGGAGTAGCGATACAGCGCTGGGTTCTGTGTCGGGTTGATCGTGGCCATCCGTTTCATGTGGGCGTGCCACTCCTGGATCACCGACGGATCGTTGGGGTAGTAGCCGACCCGCGGCGGACACACCAGCGAGACCAGGCTCAGCACGTTCTGGACCCCGTCGGGCGTCTGCACCATGTCGGTGCCGTCCAAGGTGTAGTCGACTCCCTGCTTGCCGTACTGGACGGTGAGGTGCTCGGCACTGCCGAACGGGGCGCACAGATAGTCCAACACCTTCAGGACCGCCTCCACCCGATCTTCGTTGCGCTTCGAGATCCCGGCGACCGAGAAGGCCGGGTCGCCGAGCCGGAAGGTGCCCTCGCCGCCGTTGAATCCCGGCAACGGAAGTCCAGTGACGGTGAACGGTTCGGTGCCGGTGTACTCGCGGGCGTACTGGATCCAGGTCGGGTAGCTGCCGCTGAACATCACGCTCTGGCCGGCATGCACGCTCTGCTCGGGCTGGAACCCGCTCAGGGTGAAGGCATCGGGACGGACCACGCCAGCCTCCCACAGCTTCACCCCGGCGTTGAGCAGTTCCTCGTGCTCAGGGACCTCGTACGCACTCACCAGGCCACCGTCCTCCAGACGCCAACCCCTCGGCAGGCCCAGCATGCTCGCGAGGTAGTCGGTGGGCATGGTGGTCAACGCGTGGACCGAGTCACCCTGATCGGTGAGTTCGACGCAGACATTGAGGAAATCGTCGAAGTTGGTGATCTGCTCGAGGTCGATGCCCTTCGCCTCGGTGAGCTCCTTGCGGGCCATCAGGATCGGTGACTGCCACATCCCTCGATGGGTGGGGATCCCGTAGATGGCATTGTTGTGGACCCCGGCCTGCCAACACTCGGTCGGCAGGTTCGCCAGGTTCGGATAGTTCTTGATCGCGTCACCGGACAGGTGCTCGGTGAGGTCGATCAGCGTGGCCTCCACGAGCTGCGGCAGGCGGGTGACCTTGGCAATCTCCACCACGTCCGGGAGGTCGCCGCCGGCCATGACGGTGGAGAACTTCGCCACGTAGTCACCGGCCGGGACCTGGTCGAGCCGAAACTCACTGCCCAGCGCATCGTTCAGGTTCTGCCACCCTTCGTTCCCCGGGGCCGGAGGTCGCGCCGACATGTAGGTCGCACACATGGCCGACACCGGCTCACCGTCACCGGGCACCTCGGGCACCGAGATCGCCGGGGTGGCCGGATAGTTGATGAAGGCATCGGCCGAGCCGTGCTCCCCGACCAGGTCCGGTGTGACGTCGGTGTAGGGCACGTGGGTCGGCAACGGGACCCGGTCGGACACCGGGACGGGGGCGTCGGACTCCTTGGTACTGCATCCGGCCACCATCGCCGCGGCCGCGGCGATGCCACCTCCGAGCACAGCCCTTCGCGGCAGTGTGAGGGTCGCAGAACGTGTGACAGAACGTGAGGTGCTGGCATGGTCGGGCATGTCGGCTCGCTCCTTTGCTTGGACTCAGGCTGTCGGGTGTGGCCGGATCCAGCAGTGGATCAGCCTCTCAGCGCTGTCTCGCAACGCTAGGGAGCACGCAGGTGCGGTCGCAACGCACCTTACGAGATGGTCGGAAGTGGCCCGTGACTGCTGGATCCCAGCGGACACGACACCTCAGGCCAACTGGGAGAGCGCAGCCGCCACGGCGAAGCCGACGACCACGCTGAGACCGGCCCAGTTGCGGGCCTTCTCCTTGGCCTCGGGGATCATCGAGTCGGTCAGCATCACCAGCAGGGCGCCGGCGGCGAAGCCATTGATGCCGCCCTGGAACTGTGGCGGCGCGGCACGGGCGACGAGGGCACCGCCGAGGGTGGCGAGCATGCAGACCACGGCCACCACCGCCCACAGGGCCAGGATCGAGCGGCGGGACTTCCCGGCCTCGACCATGTCGGCCGAGGAACCGACACCCTCAGGCAGGTTGGAGACGAAGATTGCCACCAGCAGGGCGATGCTGATCCCACCACCGGCGGCCAGCCCGATCCCCAGGACGGCCTGCTCGGGGATCCCGTCGAGCAGGGCCCCCAACGCCAGCGGGAGTCCGGCCGCGCCTCCACCGGCACGGCCACCGATCCGTTCGACCGCGGCATCGGCCAGGAAGAAGGCGAGCGCGCCCAGCCCGATGCCGATCGCGACCGGGACCGCGCCGGAGGTCTCGAGTCCGTCCTGGGCGAGATCGAAGGCGACGCTGGAGATCAGGGCACCGGCACCGAAGCCGAGCACGATCCCGATCAGCAGTTTCGGCCAGCGACGCAGCACTCCGAGCGCGGCCCCGAGCAACAACGACGAGGCCGCCACGGCACCCCATCCCAGCGCCTGCAGCATGGCCCGACCCTACGCCCGGCAGCGGGCCTCAGGGTCGCAATGTGACGATCAC
Source organism: Candidatus Avipropionibacterium avicola (assembly GCA_018715445.1). GTDB lineage: Bacteria > Actinomycetota > Actinomycetes > Propionibacteriales > Propionibacteriaceae > Avipropionibacterium > Avipropionibacterium avicola. Next base: position 7,666 of record DVLP01000034.1, read on the forward strand.
CTTGCCGGAGGCACGGGAGTCCTTGGCGATGGTGAAGGCCTCGCGGGCCTCGGACAGCGGGTACTCGTGGGTGATGACCTGCTCCCAGTGCGGGTTCGCCGCCAACAGCCGTACGGCCTGGTCGATCTCGGTGTCGAACCGGAAGGTGCCGACCAGCGCCACCTCCTTGGCCACCAGGCTGGCCAGGTCGAAGCCCTGTGGGCCGCCCGGGAGGGAGCCGACCTGCACGATCGTCCCGCGGCGGGCCGTTGCGGCCAGGCTGGCCGAGAGTGCGGCCGGCGCACCGGTCGCCTCCAGGACGACGTCGTACGACTCGGGCTCGAGGCTGGTCCCGGCCACGTTGACCGTGTGGTCCACGCCGAGCCCACGGGCGCGCTCGAGGGCGGCGTCGGTGAGGTCGGTGGCGGTCACCGACGCTGTGTCGTGGGTCTGCAGGGCGGCCATCATGAGCAGCCCGATCGGGCCCGAACCGCTGACCAGCACCCGCTGGCCTCCGAGGTCCGGGCGGTCGATGGCCTGCAGGGCACGGTTGATCGCGTGCAGCCCGACCGCGAGTGGTTCGGCCAGCACCGCCGTCCGCAGGCCGAGGCCGTCGGGCAGCACCCGCAACTGATCCGGCCGGAAGACCGCATACTCAGCCATGGCACCCTGGCAGTGAGGTGTGACCGCGGCACTGCCGAGGTAGCTGCCGCCGGGCCACAGGTGCGGCTCGTCGGCGATCCGCTCGTCGCGGGGGCCGTAGGTCGCGGGATGGACGGTGACCGCCGTGCCCGGGGTGAACTGCCCGGTCGGGTCCTCGGCGACCTCGCCACAGACCTCGTGACCGGCGACCAAGGGCTCGGTGATGACGAAGTTGCCGACCCGTCCGTCGAAGGCGTAGTGCAGGTCGGAGCCGCAGATCCCGGCATGGACCATCCGGACCAGGACCTCACCGTCCGCCGGCACCGGAGTGGGCCACTCCTCGACACCGAAGTCACCGGGACCGCGCATCACCAGAGCCTGCATGGGCCACTCCTCCACTGTGGACGACGGCTTGAGCCTACTGGGCGGAACCGGTTCCCGGCGATGGTTCGGCCACCCTGCGTCACGACACTGTTTCAGCCGGGCCGAATCACTTGACCTCCACGGACGGCGCCACATACTGTCCACTGCAATCTGTTGCTGCAACCGCACGACCCATCGCTGACACTGCCCGTCGCGTTGACGGCGGAGGCATGACCTCACACCACAGGCCTGCCTGTCTGCGAAAGGAACTCATCATGACCGCACAGTTCACCCGTCGTACGGTGCTGGCGACCGGAGCCTCGGTTGCCCTGCTCTCGGCGTGCAGCAACACCGGCCCGGCCGGTGGGGACGGCGACGACCCGCTGGCGACCGACATCGAGATCGGGGTGCTGCCCGCCGAGGGCACGTCCGGCTTCAGCTTCATCGAGAGCATCGGTGAGTCCATCGCCAACGACCACCCCGGCGCGAAGTTCACCTACACCTTTGCCAACTCCAAGGTGCGCCCGATGATGGAGCAGCGTTGGCGCAGTGGCAACGCCCCCGACATCGACTACTACGTGTTCAACGCCCAGGTCCCGCAGTCGCGTGAGTTCGAGGACCAGCTGCTGGACCTGACCCCGTACATGGACGAGGAGGTCGAGGCCGGCGGCACCTGGGGCGACTCCTTCCTCGAGGGCACCAAGGCGGTCACCATCCGCGACGGCAAGCAGTTCGGCGTCGTCACCGACGGACACCTGCTGGCCCTGTTCTACAACAAGAAGATCTTCGACGAGATGGGCCTCAGCGCCCCCACCACCTGGGACGAGTTCATCGACGCCGGCGAGAAGCTCAAGGAGGGCGGCATCGCCCCGGTGGCGGTGACCGGCATGTACGAGCCGTACATGGGGATGTGGATCGACAAGCTGTTCATGCGCGAGGTCGGCTACCAGAAGTCGTACGACGCCGCCTACAGCGGTGACTACTCCGACCCGGGCTTCCTCACCGCTGCGCAGAAGGTGCAGGACATGCGCGACCGCGGCTTCCTGATGGACGGCTTCCAGGGCATCGACTTCACCCCGACCCAGATCGAGTTCTTCCAGGGCAAGGCCGGCATGATCCTGATGGGGACCTGGCTGAGCGGGGAAATGGTGGACTCGATCCCCGAGGACTTCCAGCTCGCGGTGACCGCCTTCCCGACGGTGCCCGGTGGCGCCGGCGACCAGGAGGCCGCCCTGTCGCACAACAACATCCTGGCGATCAACAAGGAGAGCAAGGCCACCGAGTTGGCGCTCGAGTTCGCCCGTCGCTTCACCAGCAAGGCCGAGCAGACCCGCCGCGCGCAGGAGGTCGGCACCGTCTCGCAGGTCAAGGACGTCCCGACCCCGGAGGGCGTCGAGGGATTGGGGGACCTGCTGGACAGCACCAAGGAACTCAATGTGCGCTACTACGGGTTGGAGTACTCGCCGGACCGGATGACGGCGTACTACCGCGAGGTGGCGAAGTTGTTCTTCGGGGAGCAGGACGCCGAACAGTTCGTCACCGCGCTCGGCGAGGCCATGAAGCGCATCCCCAACTGACCCGTCGGAGGACCCTTCCATGGACCGAGCTCGGCGGAAACTGATCATTCCGTTCCTGGCCCCGGGTCTGCTCTTCGTCGCCGTGTTCTTCATGGTGCCGGCCGTGCAGACCGTCTACATCTCCTTCACCGACTGGTACGGGACCTTCCGTACCAACACCTTCGTGGGCTGGAAGAACTACGCCAGCCTGGCCGGGGACGCCCTGTTCCTGCAGTCAATCCGCAACACCTTCGTCTACTTCGCGGTGTCGTTGGTGCTGCTGTTCCCGGCGGCGTTGTTCATCTCGTGGGCGCTGCAACGGGTGAAGCGGGGCCGCAACTTCTTCCAGTTCATGATCTTCGCCCCCGCCGTGCTGTCGGTGGCGGTGGCCGGCGTGATGTGGAAGTTCATCCTGAACCCCAACTTCGGACTGGTGAACCAGGTGCTGCGGGCGGTGGGCCTCGACTCACTGGCCCGGCCCTGGCTCGGTGATCCGTCGACCGCGCTGCTGAGCATCGTGGTGACGATCATCTGGCACGGGATCGCGACCTGGATCATCCTGATGATGGCCGGCATGGACCGGATCCCGGCCGAGATGCGCGAGGCGGCCCTGGTCGACGGCGCCTCGGAATGGCGGGCCTATGTCCGGATCACCCTGCCCCTGCTGTGGCCGGTGCTCAGCACCCTGCTGGTGCTGTGGTTCATCCAGGCGTTCCAGGCCTTCGCCTTCATCTACGTGATGACCCAGGGCGGGCCGCTCGGCTCGACCGAGGTGATGGGCACCTACATGTACAAGATGGCCTTCGAGGGGCGGATGTTCGGATCGGGATCGGCGATGGCCGTGGTGATGACGGCGATCGTGTTGTCGGTGAGCGTGCTGGGACGCTGGCTGCTCAAGAGCGAAGACATCGAGTACTGAGGAGGCCTGGACCGATGCAACGCATGGGAAGTCGGGCCGTCATCTTCACGGTGCTGGCCATCTACGCCATGGTGAACCTGCTCAGCTTCGTCTGGGTCGGTGCGATGTCGTTCAAGTCGTCCGCCGAGATCATGTCGACCAGCCCGTGGTCGCCACCCGAGGCGATCAACTGGAAGAACTACAGCGACGCCTGGACCGTCGGCCGCATCGGCGGCTACATGCTCAACAGCCTGCTGGTCACCTCGGTGTCGACCGTGGTGGCGCTGGCGATCTCGAGCATGTCGGGCTACATCCTCGGCAAGTTCCGGTTCCGCGGTCGCGGGATCGTGATGGGGATCTTCATGGTGGCGATGATGATCCCGCCGTTCATGATCGTGGTGCCGCTGTTCGACGTGCTGCAGAGCCTGCGGCTGCTGGACTCGCACTGGGGGCTGATCCTGGTCTACATCGCGATGCAGGTGCCGTTGAACACCTTCATCCTGACCGCCTTCCACCGGACGCTGCCGAAGCAGCTGGAGGAGGCCGCCGCGATCGACGGGGCCTCGCCGCTGCGGACCTTCGCCCAGATCGTGCTCCCACTGACGGCCCCGGCGCTGATCGCGTGTGGGATCGTGAACGTGCTGCACATCTGGAACGAGTTCCTGTATGCGTTGGTGTTCCTGCAGGACCGGACGAAGTACACGCTGCCGGTGGGCATCTTCAACCTGGGTCAGGTCGCGGACTACTCCTCGAACTGGGGCATCCTGTTCGCCGGGATGTTCGTCAGCATCCTGCCGGTGCTCATCCTGTTTGCCGTGTTCCAGAAGCAGTTCACCTCCGGCATCGCCCAGGGCGCCATCAAGATGTGAGCCGTACGCCCCGAGTCCGGCCCGCACCCTCGCGGGCCGGTCTCCAGGCCTCAGCGGTTGTCGCCGCTGCCGCCGAGCACGCCACGGTGTTGGCGGCTGGCCAGCTTGTCCAGGTTCGCCGCGGCGATGTCGTCCAGGGACAGGTCGAGGTAGTCGGCCAGCACCGCGACGTACCAGAGCACGTCGCCCAGCTCCTTGGCGATGTCGTCGCGATCGATCCGGGACTCGTCGCTGCCCTGGTCCCGCACCCACTTCTTGAACTTCTCGGCGATCTCGCCGCTCTCACCGACCAGGCCCAGCACCAGGTGGAGCAACTCGTTGTGCTTGTCCCGTGGCGCCGCCGTCCGCAGCGCACCCTGCTGGTAGTCCTTGAGGTCCATGCCCTGACACTACGGTGACCCGCATCCCTGTCAACGTAGGGACTCGAGCAGGTCGGCGACCACCACGACCGCGACGTCGCCGATGGTCTCCAGGCGCTCGGTCACGTACGGGGTCACCACCTGGTCGAGGGTGTCGCAGTCGCGGTGGTAGCAGGAGTCGTACGGCTCACCGGCCACCCCGCCGGTCGTCTCGGCCTGGTCGTCGGACATCCGATCGTCGGCGCCGGTGAAGATCCCGCCGACCGGGATCCCAGCGGCGTCGAAGGGGGCATGGTCGGAGGCATTGCCGATCCGGGCGTCGACCACGTCGTGCCCAGCTGCCTCGAAGGCGGCGGCGAGCCGTTGGGTCACGGCCCGACTG
>DVLP01000330.1 GCA_018715445.1 Candidatus Avipropionibacterium avicola
CGCTGCGCGCCATCCGTACCCCATCTCCGCTACCTGATCGTCGTCGCTGCGGCGACACCGCAGCGACGGTGACGAGCAGTCTGAGCCCGTCACCATGATTATGGACGGTGGCACTGACAACGCAGCTCGTCTTCACTGGATCGCGTCACCTGAAGACGGGTGCGAGTCGGGTTCGATGCAGGCCGGACCGCAGCGGGCCAGCGCCTGCGAACAGAGCACGCGAACGTCGTCAGTGCCGATCACCCCGGGGCTAGGCCTTCGGCAGTGCGTCGGTGCACCTGACTGGCATGTACACCCACCGCGCTCAACCCGCCCCAATTCCCGTCGACCTGCCGTTGGTCGTGCTCACCGTCGCTCTCGACGGCACGATGACCGCGATCATCGACGGCACCGAATACGAACCCGGACCGGGTGAGGCGGCGTGGACGCGGGCGTCGTTCCCGCAGATCATCGACCACGCCAGCCACGACCGGACCCGCACGATCCGGGTCGAGGTGCACGAAGTCGACGGCAGCACCTTCACCGACGTCATCGCCGCCAGACCCGGCCGCCCCGCACCCGAACCCGACGTACCGGACCCGGTGGTGGAGTCGCGCGCTGCCCGGCGCAGGCGGCAATCCGAACCGGTGTTGGTCGAGGTCACCGGCGACGGGTTCATCCCCGGCTAGGACATCTCCTGCGCGCTGATCCTCACCCGCACCGACGCCGCACCCGACGGCACCGCCCGCGCCCTCCTCGACACCAGCCAGCTCACTGCGGGTGCCGACGGCACGGTGCTGCTGGTCGGGCACGTCTCCGGCACCGTGATCACCAAGGCGCTGTCGTGAGTAGTCCGCAGGGGCGGCAGGCCGGCAACTTCGGTGACGAGCTGACCAACACGCTCATGATCGGCCTGGTCGCCCTGTTCGGCCTCGCCCTGATCCTGCGCGCCGCAGGCTCCGTCACCGCGTTCCTCACCGGCACAGACCAGCCCACCTCCGGACCCGGCGCCGGCGTTGGGGTGCTGTTCCGCCCCGGCAACCCCGGTGGAGCGTTGGAGGCGCCGGGGCTGAACCCGGTCGTCTGCTGGATCATCACCGCCCTGCTCCTCGGTGGACTCAGCGTCGGGGTCGGGGGGTATGGATGCGGCTGCGCCGCCACACCCGCCAGGTGGAACTCGACCCCAGGCGAGCGGCCGGGGCCGCGACCCGCCACGACGTCCAGACCACCGCCTCCGAGGCCGCGCTGCTGCGCCGCGCCGGAAGCCTCAGGCCGTCGCTGGAGAACCCGACGGCGGCGGATGTCGGGTACCGACTCGGAACGTCGAAGGGGCGGTCCGTGTGGGCATCGGTGGAGGACTCGCTGCTGCTGATCGGCCCACCCCGCTCCGGCAAAGGCCTGCACGTCGTCATCCCGGCGATGTACGCGACGCCGTTCGATGCGCTCACCGACCGGGAGCTGCAGACCAACGCGCTGGCCTGGGCAGAGGACGCCCGAAATGAGAGCGAGGTGCGAACCCCGACTGGTTCCACAGTCGAAAGTTCACACCTCGCACATCTGGGGTGAGTAACGGGACTCGAACCCGCGACATCCTGGACCACAACCAGGTGCTCTACCAGCTGAGCTATACCCACCGTGTCCGGTCATGCCGACCGGCGCCACGCAAGTCTGCCACACCCGTGCGGGAAGGGAAAATCAGTTGGCGGCGGCTTCGTCGGCGGGTGCTCCGGTGAGGGTGCCACGGTGCCGAGCGGCGATCTCGCGGGCCTGATCGGTGTCCGGGCCCGGCAGCGGGACGAAGACCGCATCGCGGTAGTAGCGCAGTTCCTCGATCGACTCCTGGATGTCGGCCAGGGCGCGATGGTTGCCGGACTTGGCCGGCGAGTTGAAGTAGGCACGCGGGTACCAGCGCCGGGCGAGTTCCTTGACGCTGGAGACGTCGACGTTGCGGTAGTGGACATGGGACTCGAGGGTCGCCATGTCGCGCGCCAGGAAGGCTCGGTCGGTGCCGATGGTGTTGCCGGCCAGCGGCGCCTTGGCGGCCTCCGGGACATGGGTCCGTACGTAGTCCAGGACCGCCTGCTCCGCCAGCTCCATGGTGGTGCCGTCGGCCAGCTCGGCGAGCAGCCCGGAGTCGGTGTGCATCTGGCGGACGAAGTCACCCATCGACTCGATGGCCTCGTCGCTGGGACGGATGATGACGTCGACGCCCTCGCCCAGCACGTTGAGCTCACCGTCGGTGACCAGGGCCGCCACCTCGATCAGCGCATCGTTGACCAGGTCGAGCCCGGTCATCTCACAGTCGATCCACACCAGCCGGTCATTCACGGAGCATCACTCTAGACCCTTGCGCTCCACACCCTTGCGCTGGTGCCGGGTCCCGAGAGGGGAGTTGAACCGGGGGATCGAGCGGGCCAACCAGGTCGACCCGATCCAACCCAGGACTCCGATGGCGACCGAGGCGACCCCGAGACTGGCGACCAGGGTGATCAGGCTGATGATGCCCGGCCCGATCGCATTGCCGACGTCGCCGCACAGTCGCCAGCCCCCCAGGAACTGGGCCCGCCCCTCCTGCGGGGCGTTGTCGGCG
>DVLP01000331.1 GCA_018715445.1 Candidatus Avipropionibacterium avicola
GTACGGGGTCAGGTCGACCGCCTTCTCGTTCAGCAGGTCCGGAAGTGAGGGGATCTCTCCGGGGAAGAAGCTGAAGATGTCGGGCAGTTGATCACCGGCCACCGCGGTCTGGAAGCGGTCGGAGTAGTCCCCGGCGCGCACCAGGGAGGGCGAGATCTCGAACCCGAGTCGGTTGTTGAGCTCCTGCCAGAACGCATTGCGCCCGAGGGCCGGTGGGGCCGGGGAGTTCGACATGGTGAGCACACTGACGGGTTGGCCGTCGCCCGGAGGACCGTCGGTCACGGTGGGTGGATCGGCCGGATAGGCCAACCACCCGTTGGAGACCCCGTCGGCCCCCTGCAGGTCGGGTTCGACCCCCTCGAACGGGATGTGCTGCGGCAGCTCCACGGCCTGGTTCTCGGCCTGGGAGCCTCCGCCACCCCGGCCCTCGTTGCTGCAGGCACTGAGAGCGGGGATGCCGACGGCGGCGGCTGCTGCGGCACCGAGGCCGCGCACCACGGTGCGACGAGTGAGGTGTGACGACGGTGTCATGATCATTTCTCCAGTGGTGGTTGGACTTCGGCTGCCTTGGTGTGCGACGGCTCGAACGGTTTGCCGTGCAGGATCGGGTCATCGGTGCGGACCATCCAGTCGGCCAGCCGCTGTCGCAAGTCCTCGGCGACCGCCGATCGGGCAGGGTCGGCCACGATGTTGTTGACCTCACCCGGATCGAAGGTGAGGTCGAACAGCAGTTCCTGGTCGACCGAGGTGTCGGCCCACCCGAGCTCGAGCATCTGGGTCTTGCTGAGACCGGCATCGCAGTGGCTGAGCATGGGGTGGTGCTGCTCGGCGAAGCGGCGGATGTAGCGATAGCGATCGGTACGGACCGATCGCATCGGCTCGTACTCCACGTGGAAGGTGACTTCGCCGTACAGCTCGTCATGCACCCGGTCCTGCGCGCCGGTGAGCAGCGGCCACAGGGAGCGGCCCTCGACCCAGTCGGGGATCGCGGTGTCGGCGAGCTCACAGATGCTCGGATACAGGTCGAGGTGGGAGACCATCGCATCGACGACCCGCCCGCCACTGACCTGGGCGAGCCCGCCCAGGATGAGGGCCACGCCCAGTCCACGGTCGTTGACATTGCCCTTGGCCCCGGGGAAGGGGATCCCGTGGTCCGTGGTCACGATGACCAGGGTGGTGGCGAGCTGGCCGGTCCGGGCCAACGCGTCGATCACCACGCCGATCTTGGAGTCGAGGGTGGCCGCCGAGGCGGCATAGTCGGCGTAGTCGGACCGGGTGGCCGGCGTGTCGGGCAGCCCCGGTGGGGCCGGCGCCCATCGGCTGTCGCCGTGGACCTGGTCGACGTGGAAGGCGACCGTGGTGCCGTGTCGGTGGGTCTCGAAGAATCCGACATCGAGGAAGTAGGGCTCGCTCGGGCGTGACTCGATGAACCCGGCCGCCGCGGTCTCGGCGTCACGCGCTGTGCCGATGACCTGCTGGTAACCCATCGAGGCCACCTCGTCCTCGGGTGTCAGGTGCTGCAGGCCGGCGAGGACCGTGGTGTAGCCGGCATGGCCCAAGGTGGTGGCCAGGTGGCGCTCGGGGTGGGTCAGGCGGTGGCCGCGGTGGGCCAGCCCGAGCATGCCGCTCTGGTGCGGCCACTGACCGGTCAGCAGTCCGGCCCGGGACGGTGAACAGGTGGGGGCCGTGGAGAACGCCTGGCGGAACACCGTACCGTCCTCGGCCAGTGCCTGCAGGTGCGGCGTCCTGACCGGGGCGCCGTACGGGGACAGCTCCCGCCCGGTGTCGTGGGAGTGCAGATAGACGATGTTCGGCCGAGGGGCGGGATCTGTCGCGCTCGAGGTGGTCATCGGTGCTGTGCTCCTGTTGGGGTGGGGGTACGGCGAGTGGGTGTGGCGGTCAGCCCTTGACCGCCCCGGTCAACATGCCCTTGGCGAAGTGGCGTTGGACGAAGGGATAGACCAACACGATCGGGATGATCGACAGGACGAGGATCGCCATCTGGATGGAAGTCTGTGGTGGCGGGGCCTCACTGGTGCCGAGGTCCTGGGCCCCGAGTGGGGCACCGTCGACGACATAGGTGCGCAACACCAGCTGCAGGGGCCATTTCGAGGCGTCGGAGATGTAGATCAACGCGTTGAAGAAGGCGTTCCAGTAGCCGACGGCGTAGAACAGGCCGACCACGGCCAGCACCGCCTTCGACAGGGGGAGCCCGATGTGGACGAACAGTTGCCACTCCGAGGCCCCGTCGATCCGGGCGGAGTCGATCACCTCGGCGGGGATCCCCACGAAGAAGGCGCGGACCACGATCACGTTGAAGGCCGAGACGCAGGTGGGGATGATCAGGGCCCACAGCGAGTTCAGCAGGCCGAACTGCTGCACGACCAGGTACGACGGGATCAGGCCCGGGCTGAAGAGCAGGCTGACCAGCACCAACAACAACAGGGTGTGGTTGCCGAAGGTGCCCTTGCGGCTGAGGGCCCAGCCGAGCATCGCGGTCAGGGTGATGCTGAGCATGGTGCCGGTCAGGGTCACCATCAGGCTGATCCCGAGGGCGCGGGTGACCACTCCGCCGGTGAGGATCGAACGGTACGCACTCAAGTCGATCCCGGTCGGGAACAGGACGAAACCACCCGCCTCGGTGACCTGGGCCGGCGTGGCCAGGCTGGTGGAGATGATCCCGATGAAGGGCAGCACCACCAGGGCACAGGCGATCGTGAGTCCGATGCCCTTGGCGATGCGCTCGATCGGTCCGGGCAGCGGTGTGCCCTCGACCAGGTGCCCGGGGCGACGGCGGTCGGTTCTGGTGCTCATGAGCGGTACACCCCTTCCTCGCCGAAGAGGTGGGCGACCTTGTTGGCGACCAGGACCAGGATCAACGACACGAGTCCCTTGACCAGGCCGACGGCGGCCGAGACACCCCAGTAGCCGCCGACGATGCCGTTGTTGTAGACGTAGGTGTCCAGCACTTCGCTGACCCCCAGCCCGACGGCCTGCTGTTGCAGGATCAACTGCTCGAACCCGACGGTCAGCGAGTCCCCGAGCTTGAGGATGAACAGCAGGATGATGATCGGGCGCATCCCGGGCAGGGTGACGTGCCAGACCTGACGGAGCCGGCTCGCGCCGTCGACGCTGGCCGCCTCGTACAGCGATTTGTCGATCTGGGACAACACCGCCAGGAACAGGATGGTCGCCCATCCGGTGTCCTTCCAGATGACCTGCGAGGTGATCAGCGCGTAGAAGGCGTCGGAGTTGCCGATGACCGAGATCGCTTCCAGCCCGTGCGATCGGAGGTAGGTGTTCAGGAACCCTGCTCCACCCAGCGTCTGCTGGAAGACCGACACCACGATCACCCAGGACAGGAAGTGTGGTAGATACAGGATCGACTGGACGGTCTGCTTGAGCCGGTTCGACACCAGGCTGTTGAGGACCAGGGCCAGCAGGATCGGCGCCGGGAACACGAAGACCGTCTGCAGTGCGGTGATCACCAAGGTGTTCTGCAGGGCGTTGAGGAACGCAGGGTCACCGTTGAACAGGACGGTGAAGTTCTCCAGGCCGACCCACAGGCTGCGGTCGACGCCGAGGT
>DVLP01000332.1 GCA_018715445.1 Candidatus Avipropionibacterium avicola
AGCGACTCAAGCATGGCGAACCGGATATCTCCCATCTCGCCGCTGAGGTCGAAGATCTGGTGCACAATGCGTTTGCGCTTCTGCGGGCGTACGGGGCGGAGGCTGAGTTCGACAACTCGGTCGAGCGGACCCTGACCGACCTGAAGCGTGATGGCCGCATCTGATCACCCAGGTACGGCGCTTCTTCGCCCTCGGATCAGCGTGCGCAGAACTGCTCGACCAGCCGGACCCAGAAGGTTGCGCCGATCGCGGTCGCGTCATCGTTGAAGTCGTAGTTGGACGAATGCAGGGCCGCCCGTCCGCCGTTGCCGATGAAGGCATAGGCACCGGGACGTTGCTGCAGCATGAAGGAGAAGTCCTCGCCGGTCATGGCTCCCTCATGACCCAGGACCTGGTCCTCCCCCACCACGGAGGCCATCACCGTACGGGCGAACTCGGCTTGGGCAGGTGGATTGATGGTCGGCGGATAGGTCCGTACGAAACGGAAGTCGGCTTCGGCACCGTGGGCCCGGCAGACCTGTTCGCTGATCTGGCGCATCCGATCGGAGATCTGCTCGATGGCGGATTCGGTGGCGGTGCGGACCGTGCCGGAGAGGGTGCAGTTGCTCGGGATGGCGTTGGTCGTCTCGCCACCGTTGATGGTGGTCACCGACACCACCGCAGGCTCGGTGGGTGACACCGTACGAGAAACGATGGTCTGGAAGGCTTGGACGATCTCGGCCGCGATCGGGATCGGGTCGACGTTCAGGTGCGGCATCGCTGCGTGACCACCACGACCGTTGACGGTGAGGTAGAACCGATTGCTCGAGCCCATCGCCAGCCCGGGCCCGACTCCGAACTGTCCGACGTCGAGACCCGGCCAGCTGTGCAGGGCATACACCTCGTCGATCGTGAACCGGTCGAACAGGCCGTCCTCGATCATGGCCCGGGCCCCGGCGTTGCCCTCCTCGGCCGGCTGGAAGATCAGGTGCACCGCGCCGTCGAACTCGCACCTCAGCGCGAGGTGCTCGGCGGCCGCCAACAGCATGGTGGTGTGCCCGTCATGGCCGCAGGCATGCATCGCGCCGGGCGTGGTGCTGACATGCGGTACGTCGTTGGTCTCGGTCACCGGCAACGCATCCATGTCGGCACGCAGGCCGATCCCGCGACGTGCGGTGCCCTTGCGGATCACCCCGACCACCCCGGTCCGACCGATCCCGGTGTGACCTCGATCCCCCACTGCTGCAGCAGATCCGCCACGACCGCAGCGGTCCGGTGCTCGGCATAGGCGGTCTCGGGATGGGCGTGCAGGTCACGGCGCAGTTCCTGCCAGGTCGGCTGACGCGCCACAAGTTCGTCGATCAGGCCAGTCACACCGCCAACCCAACCACACCGGCTCAGAACAGTCCGAGGAACTTCCGCTTCTGGAGCTCGACGCTCAGCGCAGGTTCGCCGGTCACGACATCGTCGGCATCGTGGAAGACCGCCTTCAGCGTGCGCACCGAAGTCCTGGCCGTGTCGCCGGACCGCGGGAAGCGGCCGGCCTGGACCTGGTCGTCGGCCAGCATCAGCAGCAACTCCCGCATCGCCGTTCCGCCCTTGGGATCATGGACGATCAGTTCCTTGCCGCCGAAGCGGCGCAGACCCCGGGTGTAGAGCACGTCCATCCCCTCCGAGGTGCCCGGATGGACCTCGATGTGGGCCAGGCGCGCACCGCCTTCGGCCAGGGTGGCTCCGTCGATCTCGAACAGTTCCTGCCACGGGATCCACACCCCGAGGACCTCAGGACGCTCGGACAGACCTTGGGCCCAAGCCATCTGGTACATCACCAAGTCGTAGATCGAGCACTCACCAACAGCCCCGATCCGTACGGCGGCCACATGCTGGTCCACCCGCTGGCTCGCACTCAGGTTGTTGGCCTGGTTGGCATCGGCCCGGGCTCTGTCGGCACGGGCCGTGTCGGCACGGGTGGCGTGGTCACCCAGCGCGGGATCGTCGATCCGCCCGATCAGGGCAAGGTCGGTCCGGGCCCGTTCCCGCTCGTACGGGATCTCCGCAGTCAGTGCGCCCTCGGCCTGCAGGACCGCGGAGTACCGGGGCATGTAGTCGACCATCACGTCACCCAGGGAGGCAGGGACGCGGTCCAACAGCAGATAGAAGGCCTCCCCCGACTGCTCCGGCTCGTACGCCGGGAGCTCCGCGGACACGCCCGGGTCGTCACCGGCCCCGGCCTCGTCCGTCGCGCCGGTCGGGACCAGACCGAGCAGCGGCTCCTCGGTGAACACATCGGTGTCGGGCACCCCGACGAACTCGACCCCACCGATCCGTACCCGCTGCCCCTCGCCGGGGAAGTCGTTGCTGGCAAGGGCCTCGGCGACGAAATCGGTCAGCTCGGCGTACAACCGGGCCGGGCTCAGATCCGTACCGGTGACCTGGAGATCGCGCAGTCCGATGCTCGACAGTCCCCGCGCCGTGGCCAACGAGGTGGTGTGGTCAGCATCGATCCAGGTCGCGTGCACCCAGAAGAATGCCCGGGCCGCTGTCTCGAGGAGTTCACCGACGAACATCACCTGGGTGGTCACCTGCCGTCGATGGGGGAACCAGACCACGGCATCGGGTTGTGGCGCCAGGGTGACGACCGCCTCGCAGAGGGAGCGGATCTGGGTCGACACAGGTGCCTCGGTCGTGCTGGTGAGGGTGAGGACGGCGACATGGCCTGCCACCACCGGGTCCACCTTCTCGTGCAGCAGGCTGAGCGCCGCCCCTCGGGTCAGCTCCGGATCGATCACCGATGCGGTCAGCTCGACCTGGACCACGGCGCCGTCACTGGTCGTCAGGTCGGCCCTGGCAGGGTCAGTGGGATCCGGTGCGAGTCCTTGTTCCCACAGGTCCGTCAGGTCGGCCGGTCGTTCGGTGAGCAAGACGTGGATGGTCCAGGTCATGGTGTCTCTTCCCGTTGGTGTCCCCGGTCGGGCGTCACTCTAGCGAGAGCAGGGGTGACGGCCCCTCGACGAGCTCGGGGGTCGTGGGTACGAGCTCGGGGGCCGGGGGTGGTTCAGAGGGACTCGAGGACCAGTTTGCGGGCCGGTCCGGCCCCGGACAGCACAGCCTGCCAGCCGTCGAGGACGGTGACGGCCCTGCGCTCAGCACTGTGGTCGGCGACCCAGTCGGTGACCGTGTCCCATTCCAGGGAGGCGAACCGTCCGTGGGGCAACACCGAGCCGTAGTCCTCCAGGACCGAGGCCAGAGCATCGTTCGGGTCATCACTCGAGCCGTCCTCGTCGCGGGCGACGAAGACCGCGCGGCCCGGTCCGAGCTGGATGACCTGGTCCACCCCGGCACGGCGACGTTCACAGCGCACCTGATCGTCACACTGGTATCCCTGAGCGACCAACTGCTCAACCAGGTCGGGAGCATCGGGGCTGAACCCCGACTCCGGCTCTGGGCTGCTCGGAGCAGGATCGGAGGGCGCCGCCGAGCTGGCCGCCGGGCTGCTCGCTGGGGCCGAGGCCGTTGGCTCGGGCTCGTTGACGCCTCGCGAACACCCGCCCAGCACCAGACCCAACAGCGTCACGACAGTGGCCATCCGGATCCCGGCAGCGACGCGACCGGACCCCCGACTCGACTGCGCAGCGCCCATCAGCCGATGCTACTGCGACCCACCCTCGGGAATCGGTTGCCACGCCTGTCCGGCTCGGGCCATGCAGGAGTAACCTCACCACCATGACTGATGCCACCACACCTGACATGCCCTACCGCCGCCTGGGTTCGGCCGGACTCCGGGTGAGCGCGCTGTCCTTCGGGTCATGGGTCACCTTCGGTGGCCAGGTCGACACCGGTCTAGCGAAGGACTGCCTGACCGCGGCGGCCGAGGCCGGGGTGAACTTCTTCGACAATGCCGAGGCCTACGCCGGCGGCCAGTCCGAGACGATCATGGGCAAGGCGATCGCCGAGCTCGGATGGGCACGCCACTCGTACGTGATCTCCACCAAGTTGTTCTGGGGGATCCACGACGGCACGGTCAACATGAAGAACACGTTGAACCGGAAGTACCTCCTGCAGGCCATCGACGGCTCGCTGGAGCGCCTCGGGCTGGACTTCGTCGACCTGGTGTACTGCCACCGCCCCGACCCGCACACCCCGATCGAGGAGACGGTGTGGGCGATGAGCGACATGGTCTCGTCGGGCAAGGCGCTCTACTGGGGCACCTCGGAGTGGTCGGCCGACGAGATCCGTGCTGCCTGGTCGATCGCCGACAAGCGCAACCTGCACAAGCCGGTGATGGAGCAGCCGCAGTACAACCTCTTCCATCGCGAGCGGGTGGAGCAGGAGTACGCCCGTCTGTACGACGACATCGGCCTGGGCCTGACGACCTGGAGCCCGCTGGCCAGCGGCCTGCTCACCGGCAAGTACGTCGACGGGATCCCGGAGGGTTCGCGGGCCACCCTGCCCGGCTACGAGGGGCTGCGCAAGCGCCTCAGCGATCCGGAGGCCAATGCCAAGGTGGCCAAGCTGGTCGAGATCGCCGGACGCCTCGATGTCAGCACCGCTCAGCTCGCCCTCGCCTGGTGCCTCACCAATCCGCGGGTGTCGACGGTGATCACCGGGGCCTCCTCGGTCGACCAGGTCACCGAGAACATGGGGACACTGACCGCCCTGGAGCGGATCGACGACACGGTGAAGTCCGAGATCGAGGAGATCTTCGCCTGAGCAGCAGGTTCACGGGTCACCGGTGGAGCTGCGCACCACCAACCGCGGAGCCACGCTGACCTGCACCACGGCAGGATCGGGGACCTCCAGGGCACGCAGCACCACCTGGGCCGCCAATCGGCCAACCTCGAACCTCGGTGGCTCGATCGTGCTCAGCTCGGACCCGTTCCGGGTGGTCACCGAGTTCTCGTAGGCGATCACGGCCAGGTCGTCGGGCACCCGAATCCCCTGTCGGGACAGGGGTCCGAGCAGTCGGTTGGCCGTCATGTCGTCCAGGCAGACCAAGCCGTCCAGCCGCAGCCGGCGCACCCTTTCGGCATACGCGACCAGCTCCTCGTCGCTGAACTCGGGTTGGCGCAGGACGGCCCGGTCGACACGGGCACCGGACTCGGCGACGGCAGCGCTGAACCCGGCGTACAGCTCCTCGGAGGTGGCCGTGTCGCGTGAGCTCAACAGACCGATCCGTCGCCGGCCCAGCGATGTCAGGTGCCGTACGGCTGCTTCCCCACCGCGACGGGTGTCGGTGGCGACCCACGACAGATCTCGGCCGTGGCCTCCGGCCGGCACCCGTTCGGCGAGGACCAGGGGAAGGCCCAGAGATTCCAACCTGCGCAGGTACTTCCGAGGGTCGAGACCGCCGAAGATCGTCGGCACCAGGATCAGTGCGGTCGGTTGCCGGGCCACCAGGTCGTCGAGCAGGGCGAGCTCATGGGCGGGCTGCTGCTCGGTGGAGCGCAACAGGACATGCCCACCTGCCTGCCCGACGACCTGCTCCACCCCGGCGATCAGGTCGGGGTAGTACCACCGCGTGCTGGGCACCATGAGCCCGACCATCGGCTGATCGGACCGCGCAGCACCGGGGATCGCGACGACGATGCTGCCCGACCCTCGACGCCGCTCCACCAGGCCTTCCTCGACCAGCAGGCCGAGCGCTCGCCTGACCGTGTTGAGCCCGACACAGTGTTCCCGGGCCAGCGACTGGTCGGTGGGCAGTCGCGCCTGCAGCGGCCACTTGCCACTGACGATCTCCTGCCTGACGCTGGCGGCCACCGCCAACGTCAGGCTCCCCCCGACGCTCATCCCACGGTCACCCCTGGGCTGCGTACTCGTCGGCGATCTTGGAGCCGACGCCGTCGCGCCACTGCTGCACCGCCGGAGCCCAGTCCGACAACGGCTTGCGTCCTTGGATGATCTCGCCCTGCAGGTCGCCCAGCTTGCGGGTCTCGGTCGGGGCCTTGGTCACCGCGGTCTCGGAGTACTTGCCACGCGAGGGATCCGCGATGCCGGCCGGGATCTGCTCGGCGCAGTACTGGTGGATCATCTCGGTCAGCTCCGGACGGCCGGGGGTGTAGATGTCACGCCAGATCGCCGAGCCTGCGTAGTTGAGTCCGCGGATCGCCTCGTCGGGACGGTCGGGGTCGAGCATGATGTCGCCGTCCTTGAGGTCCCACTGCCGTCCCTCGATGCCGAAGTTGACGGTGAGGTACTCCTGCGAGCCGAAGGGCGAGGCGATGTAGTCCAACACCGTGAGCAGTTCGTCGATCCGGTCGGCATCGTCGATCTTGCTCAACCCCACCGGTGCCGTGTAGGCCGGAGCTCCCAGGTGCTTGGCCGCCGTGCCGCCGCCGTCCCACTGCGGCATCACGAGGGCACCGACCGGGGTGTCGAGCACCTGGGCCTTCGACTGCCAGTTGGCGAAGTCCTGACTGAGCATCGCTGTCACCCCGGCGTCGAACCAGGTGTGCGACGAGGCCGGGTCGCTGAACGAGTTCGGGTGATAGAGCCCCTCACCGAACATGCCCGCGACGATCTCGAGCGCCCGTTCGTACTCCGGGGTCTCGTAGGCATTGGTCCAGTTGCCGGCGTCATCGACGCTCCACCCGTTCGGTGCGCCGAGGGACTCCAGGATCTCCGGCACCGTCCAGTCGTTCGGCAGCTGACCGAAGGCGAACAGGTCGTTGTCGGGGTCATGGACCTCGCGACACAGGTCGAGGAAGGCCTCACCGTCGGCCAGGTCGGGGATCAGCTCGATCCCCCGGGCCTCGAAGACATCGCCGCGGGTCAGCATCACCCGCCCCGCCGGCACTCGGGCCTGCGGGACGCCCCAGATCTTGCCGTCGAAGGTCGTGACCTGCCAGGCGGCCGGCGGGATGTTCGCCAGGTTCGGATAGTTGGCCACCGCGTCGCCGGAGAGGTGCTCGGTCAGGTCGGTGAACAGCTTGTCCAGCAGCTTCGGCAGCTGCGGCACGACCACGATCTGGGTCAGGTCCCCGAGCGCTTCGCCGGCCACCGAAGTCTGGAACTTCTGCAGGTACTGGGTGCTGTCAACGGCCGTGAGGCTGATCTCGGTCCCGAGATCAGCGTTGACCTTCTGCCACCACTGGTTGCGATCCATCGCCGTGGCGGTGGCCGTGCCCTGGACGAACAACTCGACCGGGGCGCTGAGATCGAGCGGCACCCGTCCGGTGCTGACCGGCGGATCGGGGTAGGACAGATAGCCGTCCGGCACTCCGGTCTCGGTGTCTCCGGCGAGGTCGGGCTGGGGACCGTCGTACGCGATGTGCTGCGGATACACCAGCTGGTCGCCTTCGCCGCCGCCCTCGGCGCCCCCACCGCCGGCGTCCTCGGTGCGGCAACCCACCGCCAGTCCTGTCGTGGTGGCCACTGCAGCGCCCAGCAGCGATCGTCGTGTCACCCGTTCAAACATCAGTCACCCTTCGTTGTGGCACCATGGGCTTCATTGTGTCCATCTAACGACTCGAGCTGTGAGCCAGGGACACCGCCAGTGCAGCATTGCGGTTGATCGCCCACTCTAGGGCATGGACGCGATGGGCACCATGGTCGCGACCATTCGCTTTTCGACTCCGTGTCGCAGGATGGACGTTCACCGATCGGACATCCCGGTCGAGGCACAATGGCCCATGGCTCATCAGCACATCTCCCTCAGGGAGTACATCGATCATCTCAAGGCCGAGGGATACCGGGTCGAGGGAGCCGAAGGGGACGATCCAGTGCTGATCGCCCCCAACGGCTCGGCGATGCAGACCTGGCGTCAGGACTATCCGTACGACGACTTGATGACGCGCGACGTCTACGACCTGGAGAAGTACAAGCTCCAGATCGAGCTGTTGAAGTTCCAGTACTGGACCGAGGACACCGGCTCCAAGCATGTCGTCGTCTTCGAGGGCCGCGATGCTGCCGGCAAGGGCGGCACGATCAAGAGGTTCACCGAGCACCTCAACCCGCGCACCGCCCGTGTGGTGGCGCTGCCCAAGCCGTCCAGCAGCGAGAAGGGCCAGTGGTACTTCCAGCGCTACATCCAACACCTGCCGACGGCCGGGGAGATCGTGATGTTCGACCGCTCCTGGTACAACCGCGCCGGGGTGGAACGCGTGATGGGCTTCTGCACCGACGAGGAGTACGAGACCTTCATGACCCAGGCCCCGCAGTTCGAGCGGATGTTGGTGGAGTCGGGGATCACGGTCACGAAGTTCTGGTTCTCGGTCACCCAGGACGAGCAGCGCACCCGGTTCGCCCTGCGCCAGATCGATCCGGTCCGACGCTGGAAGCTCTCCCCCATGGACCTCGAGAGCCTCGACCGGTGGGAGGCCTACACCGCTGCCAAGGAAGCGATGTTCGAACGCACCGACAAGCGCTGGGCCCCCTGGCGCACGGTGAAGTCCAACGACAAGAAGCGCGCCCGACTCAACGCGATGCGCGCTTTCCTGCACCAGTTCGACTACGACGGCAAGGACACCTCCGTGGTCCGGGCGCCCGATGACAACATCGTGCGTCGCGCGAAGCACACCTCCGGCGACTGAGGCTCAGCCTGCCTCGCGGAACGGGGGCCTGAAAACCCATTGCCCCCGGGGAACGCGGTGCGGTTGGCTGTGGCGGATGGATGACCGGACCGATGACGCCGCCCCGCCGATGGGCACCGGTGCCCGACTCGAGCTCAACTCACCGCTGGCACCGGCGAGCCTGGAGCGGCTGATCGTCGCCGCGACCCGCCACCGGCCGTCCGTGGTGATCGACCACGGCTGCGGCTGGGGCACGAGCCTGCTCGAGGCACTGAGGCTGTGCCCCGACGCGCGGGGTCGCGGGGTCGAGGTCCATCCCCCGGACCTGGCGCGAGCCCGAGACCTCGCGTGCGAACTCGAGCTCTCCGAACGGGTCGAGTGGGTGGAGGGCTCCAGCGCTGACGACCCCACCACCGCTGACCTGCTGATCAGCATTGGCGCCTATCAGGCCTTCGGCTCACCCGGCGAGGCGCTGTCGGCCCTGCGCACCCGACTCAACCCCGGTGGGAGGCTGCTCTTCGGCCTGGAGTACTGGCAGGCACCACCGACCGAGCAGGAGTTGACCCAGATGTGGCAGGGCGCTTGCGCCGACGACTGCCTGTCGCTGCCGGAGGTCATCGCGACCGCCCACGAGGGTGGCTGGCGGGTGCTGGACCTGCACGACTCGACCCGCACCGAGTTCGACGCCTTCGAGGTCGGCCACCTGCGCGAACGCGAGGAGTGGCTGCTCCAGCACGACGACGCGACCGTGCGCACCGAGCAGGATCGGGCGTGGCAGTCCTGGCTCCAGGGCCACCGCTACCCCATGGGCTTCGTCACCCTCCTGCTCGGTTGATTCAGCCCTCCAGGAAGAGCTCCACCACCGGCACGGCGACATCGGGCCGCTGGATCGGCAGCGTGAGCGTGACCGTCCCCGCCGGCTGGCCACCCGGCGTGGTGTTCTGCGCGGCCTGGTTCGGATCGACCTCGGTGAAGCGGATCTCCGAGGCATCGTTGAGCAGTTGCGCATAGCCGATCTTGCCGGCGAGCCCACTCAGGTGGACGTGCCGCATCGGCCACGAGAACAGATGGAGGTAGAGCCGGTCACCCCGTTGGGTGTAGCGGGCATCGGCGGGCGCCTCGTACGCTGCCGGACCGGCCCCCACGACGGAGCGCTCGTGCAGGTGCATCCACTCCCCGATCGACTCCAGGCTGGCGACGGCTCGCGGATCGAAGTTGCCGCGAGCCGTCGGACCGACGTTCAGCAACAGGTTGCCGTCCTTCGAGACCCCGTCGACCAGCATCTTGACCAACAGTTCGGTCGACTTGTAGTCGTGGTTGTCACGGTCGTAGCCCCAACTGCCGTTCAGCGTCTGACAGGCCTCCCAGCGCACCGGCTGACCGTTGCGGGTCATCGGCGCGGACGGCTGGTACTGCTCCGGGGTCACCAGGTCGGAGTCCGGCAGGTCGAGTCGGTCGTTGATCAGGATGTCGGGCTGCAGCTCACGCGTCAGCGCCTCCAACTCCTGCGACCCCCAGTCCTCGTGCCCCTTGCCGGGCAGCCCACGGTGCTCACGGTCCGGGTAGGAGAAGTCGTAGAACAGGTAGTCGATCGTGCCGTAGCGGGTGAGCAGCTCGCGGACCTGACCGTGCAGGTACTCGCGGTAGCGGGCGATGTCACGCCCGGCGTTCTGCTCGGCGGCGTCCTCGTCGTCACGGCGGGGATGGACTCCGTCGATCGGGAAGTCAGGATGGTGCCAGTCGATCAGGGAGTGATAGAAGCCGACCTTGAGCCCGGCCTCCCGGAAGGCCTCGACGTAGGGCCCGATCAGGTCCTTGCCGTACGGGGTGTTGGCGACGCTGTAGTCGGTGAGGTCACTGTCCCACAGGCAGAAGCCGTCGTGGTGCTTGGTGGTGAGCACGACGTAGCGCATCCCGGCCGCCTTGGCGGCCGCGGCCCACTCCCGAGGGTCATAGAGGTCCGGATCGAAGTGGCGCCGGTAGGTGTCGTACTCCTCGACGGGGATCTGCTCGCGCGACATCACCCACTCGTGACGGGCGGCCGCCGAGTACACCCCCCAGTGGATGAAGAGACCGAAGCGATCGTGCGTGAACCAGTCCTGCGGTGATGACATCCGATGATCTCCTGGGATCTGAGCGGTCAAAGCAGCCATTGCCCGACAAGACCAAGCGAAACATCCGATGTCTCGGGTGTCAAGGGGTCAGGACATGAACGCAACCGCCAGCATCGGAACGCCGATCAGCAGCACGATCAGCGCGATCGTGATGACCAGCCCGACGACCCCGTTGCGGCTCTGTTGCTCGTGCCCGATCGACCCGGTGGTGAACTGGTGGTATGGGGCGGCGTAGAACACCGGGACGACCTGACCGGGGGCCACGTTCACGTCGATCGCCGCCTGACCGTAGGTCCGCATCCACTGGGCATCCATGTCGATGTGCAGCGGGCCCGCCGGGACCGGGATGTCCTGTCGGCCGTAGCGGGTCGGCACCAGGTGCCCGTTGAAGCGCGCCCGAGGCACGATCATGTTCGAGGTCATCGCGCTGCCCTGGATCGTCAGGGCGAGGGTCCCCATCGCGGGCTGGCCCTGCGGCGGGAGGCCGACCTCGTTCGGCGGCGGGTCCTGAGGTCCCGGCTGGTTCGGGTAGGGCCGGTTCGGGTACGGCTGGTTCGGGTACGGCTGGTTCTGGTACGGCTGGGGCTGACCGGGCTGGGGCGGTGGCATCGCGCTCATGCCGCCGAGACTACCGAGACCGGTGCCATACCTCGATGAGGTGTCGCCTCTGCCCCGGGCGGCACCTCAGTCGAGCGCCACGCGCAACTCGTCCAGCTCGACCCAACGCCCGCTCAGCCGTCCCTGCTCGGCTGCGAACCCGGCCAGGTGGCCGTTGATGGAGTCGGCCAGCGCCGTCGTCGACAGGGTGGGTCGGCCCCCTCGGAGCAGGGCGACGAAGTCGGCCATCAACCTCAGGTCGCCACCGCCATGACCGTGGCCGGCGTACTTCGCGGCATCGGCCGGCGCCGACACCGAGACCGACTCGACCACGGCCCGCGGTTGGTCGGCGCTGAACCGGCGCACCTCGAACCGTTCCTCGGCCAGGGAGCCGGTAATCTCCCCTTCGGTCCCGACGATCTGGATCGTGCGATCACCCCGGGCCGCGGTGCCGGTCAGGCTGAGGGTGCCGACGGCCCCGGTGTCGAACTCCACGACCACGGCCTGGCGGTCGGCGACATCGTTGTCGGACCGCCAGACACATCTGCCGAACGGGTTGTCCGTCCGCAACGACTCCAACTTCTGCTCCCGGGTGGGCTCGACACCGAGATGCTCCAAGCTCTCCCAGGGATAGAAGTCATGACGCCCGAGCTCGACATAGATCCGCCGCGCGGAGTACGGGCACCCGGCCTCGATCTGACAGTCGACCAGGCACTTGCTGCCCGATCCCGCGGGGGCGTTCTCCTCCCGGAACCAGGTCAACGATCCGGTGCTGGTGGCCCGTACGGGTCGCCCCGGGGCCGCCAGCCACGCCATCAGGTCCATGTCGTGGCAGGACTTCGCCATCAGGAAGGAGGAACCGCACTCGTCACGACTGCGCCACCGGCCCCGGACATAGCTGGTGGCCATGTGGCTGTAGGAGACCAGCTCGGCCATGTCCAACGACGTGACGGTGCCGATCTGCCCGGCAGCGACCCGCTCCTTGATCTGGGCGTAGAACGGTGCGTGGCGCAACACGTGACAGACCACCACCAGCCGGCCCAGGTCCTCGGCACGACGTTGCAACTGCAGCATGCTCGTCGGTTCGAGGGCGATGGGCTTCTCCAACAGCAGGTCATAGCCGCGGTCGAGCAGCTCCAGGGAGGTCTCGACATGGATCGCGTCCATCGTGCCGTTCACCGCTGCACGTGCCAGCGGCTGGTCAGGCAGGTCACTCACCAACGCATAACGGCGCTCGGGCGGGACGGCGAACCGGGTGGCCGCTGCCTCGCGCCGGACCGGGTCGGGATCGACCACGGCCACCACCGTGGCCCGGTCGGGATGCTGCTCGACATAGTCGGCGTAGCCCAGGGTGCGATGGCCCAGCCCGACCAGGACCAGGCCGACGGGCTCGGAGGTCATCAGCCCTTCACCGCACCCTTCATGCCGTCCATGATCTGGCGCTGCAGGAAGAGGAAGACGATCACGATCGGGATGATCGAGGCCACTGATCCAGCGGCGAGCGAGCGCTCGTCAGAGCTGCCGATCCCTGCCAGATAGGCGATCCCGAGGGCAATCGGATACTTCGACTCGTCGTTGAGCACCACCAGCGGCCACAGGAAGCTGTTCCACACGTTGACGAAGCCGAAGATCATCACGATCGCCAACGACGGCCTCACGATCGGCAGCATCACCCTGCTGAAGATCTGCCACTCGTTCGCGCCGTCGATGCGGGCGGCCTCACGCAGCTCGTGGGGCACCCCGGCGAAGGCCTGTCGCATGATCAGGGTGCCGAAGGCCGAGAGCAGGCTGGGCAGGATCACCCCGAGGTAGCCGTTGGTGATCCCGAGGTCACTGGCCACCAGGTAGCGAGGGATCAACATCACCTCGGCCGGTAGGAACATCGTGCCCAGGATGAGCAGGAAGTAGATGTTGCGGCCGGGATAGCGCAGCGCGCCGAAGGCGTAACCGGCCAGCAGGCACACCAGGGCACTGATCGGCACGATGGTGACCGCATAGATCACCGAGTTCGACATGTACTTCGCCAACGGCACCGCCCGGAACGCCTCGCGGAACGAGTCCAGGGTCGGTGGACGAGGGATCAGATCCGGCGGGAAGCCGAAGAGGTCCTGGGTCAACGGCTTGAGCGCCGAGCTCAGCAGGATCAGGAACGGACCGATGAAGCCCAACGCGATCAGGCTCAGCACCACGTACAGGATCGCGTCGGTGCCGATCTTGTACCAGTTGTGCTTGGTGCGCCGCGGTCGCGGCTTCGGGCTCGTGCCCGCGCCGGCAGTGGTCACAGTCGTCGTCATGGGGTCTCCGGGTCAGGACGTGGCGAGGTAGCGGGACTTGGACACGGCGTAGTTCCCGACCGCCATCACGATCAGGACCAGCCACAGCACCAGCGAGATCGCGCTCGCGTAACCCATCTGGAAGTGCTCGAAGGCCAAGGACCAGATGTAGTAGCCCAGCGACAGTGTCGAGTCGGCGGGCCCACCACCGGTGAGGACATAGATCGAGGTGAACACCTGGGTCGCGTCCTGCATCTCCAGGGTCAGGGTGACCAACAGGTACGGGGCCATCAACGGGACCGTGACGTGGCGCAGTCGCCGCACCGGCCCGGCGCCGTCGATGCGGGCGGCCTCGTACAGGTCGGAGGGGATCGCCTGCAGCCCGGCCAGGTAGATCAACATGTACGAGCCCATGCTCTTCCATCCCTCGACCAGGATCAGTGCCCAGATGGCACTGTCCTGGTCGAGCAGGAACTGCACGGGTTGATCGATCAACCCGATGCTGGTCAGCATCCAGTTGATCATCCCCAGATCATGGAAGACGTAGCGCCACGCGACGGCAACGGCCACCATCGAGGTGACCACCGGAAGGTAGTAGAGGAAGCGATAGACGCCGATGGCACGAAGCTTCTGGTTCAGCAGCACGGCCAGCAACAGCGGGATCACCACGGTCAACGGGAGCAGGCCCACCAGGTAGACGAGCGAGTTCAGCGCCGCCTGCCCGAGCCGGGCATCCGACATCATCCGCGCGAAGTTGTCCCAGCCCACCCAGACGGTGGGATTGACCACCGAGTAGTCGTAGAACGCCAGTTGCAGGGCCAACACCGCTGGCCAGGCGAAGAAGACGGCGAACAGCACCAGGATCGGTGCCATGAACAGGTACGGCACCCACCAGCGGAACTCGCGCAGTCGGCGACGGCGGCTCTGCGGCCGAGGTGCTTGCGAGGGGACAGTGGCCGCAGGGCCTGAGCTCTGGCGCGCCGGGCTGGCTACCGACATCAGCTCTTGTTGGCCTTGTCGAGGGCGTCCTGCCAGGTCTTCTGCTGCGCGTCGAGGGAGGACTTCGCATCAGCACCGGAGCGCATGGTCTCCTTCATGGCGAGGGTGAAGTCGGTCCGCAGCTGGTTGGGGATCCCGGCCGGCAGGGGGATGGTGGTGTCCACGGCGTCCGGGAACCCGTCGACGACGATCTTGCGGGCCTGCTCGGTCGGTGTCTCTCCGGGGTTGTCGGCGAACAGCGGATCCTCCAAGGTGGCCACGGTCGAGGGGAAGATCGCGACCAGCTTGCAGAACTCCAACTGGGCCTGCGCGCTGGCGACGTGGTCCAGGAACGCCTTGGCCCCGGCCATGTTCGACGATTGTGCGGGGATCGACAGCGCCATCTGACCAGTCATCTGGTTCTTGCCGTCGATGGTCTTCGGTGCCTCGGTGACCAGCAGGTCCTCGTACGCCTTCGGGGTGTTCTTCTCCAGGCTGGTGAAGGCACCCGGGCCAGCTGACTTGAAGGCGATCTGGGCGTTGTCGATGGTCTGGGGCTCCTTGCCGTCCGGCGCCGAGGCTCCGGGCGCGATGGCACCGGAGGCGTACGCCTCCTGGAACAGCTCCACGAAACCAGCAGCCTCATCGGTGTTGAAGATCGCCTCGGTGAGCTCGTCGTTGACGAACTCCACCCCGAGGGCCAGCAGCTGGAGCGATCCGGGATCGGTGTTGGTGCCGTACACGCCGGTCGCCTCGTGGACCTTGTCGGCCAACTCGAGTGCTTCCTGCCAGGTCGTGGGAGCCTGGTCGACGGTGAAGCCGGCCTCCTCCATGATCGACTTGCGATACATCATGACCCGGGTGCCGGAGTTGTACCACGGGATGCCCTTGAGCGTGCTGCCCACCCGCAGCCCTTCGACCAGACCGGGTTGGAAGGCTGTGAGGTCCTCGTCGGACCACAGGGCGTCGTGGTCAGCCAAGGTGGCGTCGAGCTGACCGAGGTTCTTGGAGTCGACGTTGATCACGTCGGGGACCTTGTTGGAGGCGATGGCACTCAAGTACTTCGCGGTCATGTCCTCGCCGGGGACGTCGACCCAGTTGACCTTCACACCGTCGTGCTGCGACTCGAAATCGGAGATGAGGGTGTCGAAGTACTCCTGGAAGTTCTTGCGCAGGTTGATCGTCCAGAACTCCACGGTCCCTTCGATCGGTCCGCTGGCCTCGACCGCTGGCTCCTGGGTCGGCTGGCCGCCTTCCCTGACACAGCCTGCAAGGGCCGGCGCAACGGCTGCACCCGCCAGCATCATCATCACCGAACGACGTCGGATCGACGCCTGGTCCACACCTGCCATGGTTCTCTCCCCACCTTGACGACTTCTCTGTCCGTGGGGAGACGTTAGCGACATCATGCAGGAGTTGCAACCGGTTGCAACTCCTGTGGCTGATTCGTGACCTCACGGCACCCGTCTCCGGCGCCGTCGTCACGACGGGAGGACCACCGGTGACCGATAGGCTCGGACCATGACTGCCGAGCCCGTGCGCACGGACCTGCACGACCCACCCGGGGTACGGTTCGTCCCGGCCGAGCCGAGCGGGGTCGGGGTGCTCGTACTGGCCGGATCGCGGGGCGCAGCCGACCCGGATCGAGCGCGGATCCTCGCCACCCACGGAGCGATCACCACCTCGATCCAGTGGTTCGGTGGCCCCGGCCAGCACCCGGGGCCGTGGGAGATCCCGATCGAGACCTTCCAGGAGGCGATCACCAGCCTCCGGGCTGACTGTGATCGCATCGTGCTGGTCGGGGTGTCCTTCGGAGCGGAGGCCGCGATGCTCACCGCGTCCCACACCGACGGCATCGATGCCGTGGCGGCGTTCGCGCCGACCGATGTGGTGTGGGCGGGTGTCACCGACGAGGGCCGGCAGACCTCACACTGGACGATCGCGGGTGCACCGGTGCCCTTCGTCGGTTTCGACCCCGACTGGCGGGCGAGCAGTGACCCGCCAGCGTTTCGTGACCTCTACCGGGCCTCACGCGAGCGTGATCCGGAAGCGGTGGCGGCCGCGACCATCCCCGTGGAACGGATCCCCACCCTGGTCCAGGTGGTCGGCGGGGACGACCAGGTCTGGCCCAGCGACCTGCACGCGGAGCAGATCAGCGCACGCCGTCGGGCGCACGGGCTGCCCACCACCACGGTCAACCTGGCCGACGCCGGTCATCGCACGCTGCTACCCGGAGAGACCGAGGTTCGCGCCGGGGTACGGATGCGTCGCGGCGGCACTCCTCGAGCCGATCGTGAGCTCGGACTGCTGGCCTGGCAGGAGATCCTGCCGTTGCTGTCGCGCTGATCGCGGGCGTGGACACGAGCGCGACGGGCGCGACACTGCCTCAGATCAGTGCCCGGGCCAGACCCAGCAGGATCAGCACCACCCCGACCAGGGCCGACAGCAGCGCAGTGGGGGTCGCCACTCGGCCCCGACCAGACCGAAGGCAATCGCGACCAGCCTCAGGTCCAGGCCTTCGGCAGAGAACCGTTCCAGGACGGAGACATCGACGATCCGGAACCACGCGGCCGTCACTGCCGCGACCAGGGCCACCGCGGTGATCGGCAGGCACACCCCCGGGTGCGCCATCACCTGTCTGACTCGCGCAGTCAGAGTCGGCGACGTCTGGTGTCCGGCACGCTGCATGACGGACATTATGCCCTTGTCGGCCACCTGATCGGCGAGAATGAACCATGCCGTTCGACTTCGCAGCACCCGATGGCAGCTTCGTCGCCGAGCTGACCCGCCGCTCCCCCGCGGCGAGCACCTGGCTGGCCGAGCTTCCCGCACGGTGGCAGCGGTGCGTGACGCGGTGGGGGCTGAGCCAGTCCGGGCCGATCGCGTACGGTCGAACCTCCCTCGTCGTCCCGGTCACCCGCGACTCGGGCGGGCGAGCCGCGCTCAAGCTCGTCAGCCCCGTGGTCTCGGCCCGTGACGAGATGGTGGCTCTGGAGGCCTTCGGTGGCGACGGCGCAGTGGCCCTGCTGGACGGCGATGCCACCGAGGGCACACTGCTCCTCGAACACCTCAGCGGCCCGTCCCTGACCGAGCTCGATCCGGTGTCCGCGATGGCTGCTGCCGGCGAGGTCGTCGCCGGACTGCTGGGCACCACGGCCCCTCCGGGCACCCCGACCCTGGCCAGTGGGGCGGCGAGGTGGGCAGGTCAGCTGCGGGACCAACAGCGCGTCTCGGAGCAGTCCGGGACCGCGCTGCCGGAGCCGGTGGTCGATCGGGCCGTGCGGATCGTCGAGGCGCTCGCCGACGACCCGTCGACGATGCTCACCCACGGTGACCTGAGTCTGGACAACATCATGGGCTCCTCGCGTGGCTGGCTGGCCATCGACCCGCTGCTCACGGCCGGGACCCCCGAGCAGGAAGCCCACACCGTGACCCGGAGCTGCCTCAGCGTCGCGGTGGCCGAGCCTGATCCGGCGTCCACCCTGCGCAGCTGGAGTGACCTGTTCTGTCGGGTGGCAGGGTTGGACGCCGAGCGCGCCTGGCAGGTCTCGTACGCACGCTTCGTGGCCTCCTACCTGTGGGAGGCCCAGCACGACGGCGAGCCGACCAGGGTGGCGGCCCTGCGCCGGGCGAGCATGGCGATGGCCCCGACGATGGGCTGAACCACCCGCTCCGATCCTGTGGTTCAGCCCCGACCGGGTCGACCCAACCACCGCGGAGTGCGGTCGAGCAGGTCTCGGTACGCCGTCGGGAACTTGTCACGCAGCGCCGCCTCCTCGGCCGGGATCTGCACCCGGTCGATCACCGCGATCCATGCCAGTGCAGGAAGGCAGGCCAGCCAGGAGCGGCGGACGGCGGCATGCGAGACGAGCAGACCAGCGATCCCGACGTACATCGGGTTGCGGGAGAATCGGTACGGCCCGGAGGCGACCACTGCGGATGCCTGATCCACCTCGACCGGGCTCAAGGTGGTCCCGGCACGGTGGAAGGCGCGCGCAGCGCCGACCATGAGCCCCGCCGAGGTCGCCGCCAGCAGTGCGCCCGCCACCGTCGACCCCGGAGTCGGCCGGGAACGCCGCGCACACCACGACTGGGTGGCAACGGCCATGCCGGCCAGCAGGACAGGGGGTAGGCGTGGGATGCGCATCAGTCGAACCCGAGTCCGTACTGCTCGACCAGCGGGGTGAGCCATCCGTCGAAGGCCTCGTCCTGCTCGACGTCCCACGACGGCGGGACGTCCACCTCGAACGTGGACTCGACCCAGGCCCGGAACTCGGCATGGGCTGCCACCGGATCGTCCTCCTCGTCGTCCTCGGGGTCCACGTACGGCTCCTCCCCGAAGGCGAACTCGTTGAACTCCTCGTAGCCGATCGCCAACAGGCGCAGGAAGTCCAACGCAGTGTCAGCCAGCCGCAGGCCGCCGCCCCCGTCGGAGGAGAGCCCGACGAAGCGGTGCTCACCCTGGTCATCGATCCAGATCAGCGCCAGTCCACCCGCGCCGTCGGTCTCGGCGATCGGCACCAACCGCTCGGCGCCCGGAGCATCCGGGTCCAGCCATCCGCGGATGCTGAGGCGGGTGCTGAAGACCGGGCCGAGCTGGGACTCCCCCGGGTACGGGGTCAGGAAGGGTTCGTCATCGGCACCGATGCCTCCCCATCCGCGGGACTCCATGAAGGCCCAGGCCTGTGCCAGGGCGTCGGGCACCTCGAATCCGGACGGGGCGTGCTGGACGAATTGGTCGTGGAAGCTCACCATGACCGCAATCCTGCTACAGCGCCGGGCCACTGGTCGATGGCTCAGCCCAATCAGGTGCCGCAGAAGACCAGCTGGTTGCCGTCCGGGTCGGTGACCGGCATGATGCGGCCGTCCCCACCGGCCGTGGGCTCGCCGTGGTCGATGCCGGCGGCGCGCAGTCGAGCGGTGACCTCATCGGACCCACTTGCACTGTGCAACCAGTCTGCTGTCGGGATGCACGGGTTGTCAATGGCTGGCGGTCAACGCTCCACGGCGACCGGCGGCGATGATGATCGCGCTGACCACGCCTACCTGCACCACGAGCAGGACCGCCCCGGAGACGACACTGCTCCATCCCATGGCAAAACCGGCCTGGAGTGTGCCGATCCCGCTGGCCACGGGGTAGAACAGCGGCCACAGGACCGCCAGGTTGCGGACCAGGGCAAAGGCGACGGCGAACGCGAGCGCGAACGCGCCGAAGCCGATCGCCGCAGCCACGGGCACCGCGCCGACATGTTGGAGGGTGAACCCTGCGCCGGTGAGCAGGATGGCCGGCAGCCAACCGAAGGCCCGTTCCCACCGCAGGTACAGCCATCCGAAGACGAACAGCGGCTCCCAGAGGACCAGCATGTTCGCCACGAGATGGGGCACGACAGGCACGCCGAGTTCGCCGGCCACCGTGATCAGTTGATAGGCCGACCCGAGGCCCATCACGGCCGACACGACCAGCGAGACCACCAGGAAGCGGCGACGGATCCCCAAGCCTGACAGGCCTTCCCGCCTCAGGTGCAGCACCGTCCATGCCGGGACGGCGGTGCCGATCACCACGATCCCGACCAGCAGGATCCATTCGTTGATTGTCGTCCCGGCCCAGTAGCACCCCCAGAAGAGCAGCAAGGTGACCGCGGCGATCGCGGTGTCGACCCCGGGCCGCCAGGTCACCACCGGTCGTCTCGGCCGCGACTCCTTCGTCGCCTGCCCCTGGTCATTCACCGTCGGCCAGCTCCACCGTGTTGCCGGCCCACCACAGGAATCCCTTGAGGATCAGGGTTCCGTTGCTGCCGTCGCCCTGGGCTCCGGCCGAGACCTCATTGCCCGCCATGATGGCGATCGACCGGTCGATGACCCGTACGCCTGATGGCACGCGGATGTCGCTGCCGGCCATCACCGCACTCAGGCTCAGGGTCACCGTGCGTCCCGGCCCCATGGCGCGGGTGAGGTCATAGTTGTTGCCTCCCCACCAAGCAAAGTTGGCGAGATCAGTGGTGCCCGGTTCGAGGGCGACGTCACGTCCTGACATCACGGTCACACTGAACCCGGCATCAGGTTCGGCCGTGGCGGGCAGGGCTTCCCTCCTCGGCACAGGAGTCCTGGCACCAGCGGCATCGAGTGTGGGGTCGGCCGGGACGACCAGGGCGTTGTTGGTGGGCGGCAATTGCTGCCAGCCTTCGTACTCCGGCAGGTCGTCGAGCAACTCAGGCAGCTCGTCGACATAGACGGCACGAGCGGCACGGTTGCGGCGTTCACTCAGTTCGTCGTCGGTGAGGCGACCGTCGTCGTGGGCGCGCTGGATCGCATCGAGCACTCGGCCACGGTCGTCGTGGCCGGCTCGCAGACGCCGAGCCGGTTGATCCTGGGTGGACATGGATCAACCCTAGCGTGTCGGGCCACGGCCGAGGTCGGAGTCGGTGGCGCCGGACCTGTCGGCGGCTACAGTGCAGAGCGTGAACATCGTCGCCCGCTGCCTCCCGCTGGTCACGGTTCTGGCGTGGGCCATCACCATCGCGGTGCCCGTGCTCGACAGCGCCGAGCCCTCCGGGCCGAACATCGTGGTCAACAGCTTCGGCGCAGAGCCGTACCAGTGGGACGAGGTCCAGGACAGCTTCCTGATCGCGTGGATCGCCGTCCTGGTCTGTGCCGCCTGGGCCTGGTGGGCACGGCCGCAACGGGTCTGGTCCGTGGTCACGCTGGTCGTCGCTGGCGGGTTGGCCTGGATGTTGCTGGGCCTGTTGCTCCGTCCACCGATGCTGATGTGGGACGGCGTCGACGCCCAGGGTCGGCCCACCGGAGGCTCGGTCGTCGGAGAGCCCGCCGCGGGCGCCGTGCTGTGGGCGATCGGCATCATCGCGCTGGGGGTGAGCGGCCTCTGGGGATTCCTCAGTGCCGATCGCCAGTCCCCCAGCCGTGTCGAGGCCACTGGCGGTACGGCAGACTGACGGCGTGGAGGACCTGTCCATCCGTCCCGGCCCCGGTGCACCTCACGGGCTCACGGTGCCGGGAAGCGAGTTGCTCGAGCAGTTCTCCCATGCTTCCGGTCCCGGCGGACAGGGCGTCAACACGA
>DVLP01000333.1 GCA_018715445.1 Candidatus Avipropionibacterium avicola
GCTGGGTCCGTACCACCGAGGCCTTCATCAGGTCGACCGCACGATCGGCGGCCTCGATGTCCACACCGGCACGGGCATAGGCGCTGAGTTCGCCGTCGGTGGGCTGGCCGTCGGTGGGCTGGTCCGGCTGGGTCATGTCGTCCTTCGGTGGTCGTGCGGGAGAGAGGTACGGCGTGGGGTACGGCCCCGGCTCACGGCCGGCTGAGGGCATCAGCCGCGCCGATCCCTCCGACCGAGGAGGCCAGGCCGTCGGCATCGGTGCGCTCCCCCAGCAGGTCGGCCGTACGGGAGCGGGGCGGGATCGGCACCGGGTAGACCCCGTCGAAACAGGCCGCGCAGAGATGCTCCGACGGGATCCGCGTGGCATCGATCAGGCGATCCAACGAGACATAGCCCAACGAGTCGGCCCCGATCGAGCGGCAGACCTCGTCGACCCCGAGGCCGTTGGCGATCAACTCCACGCGGGTCGCGAAGTCGATGCCGTAGAAGCAGGGCCACTTGACCGGCGGTGACGAGATCCGGACGTGGACCTCGGCGGCACCGGCCTCACGCAACATCCGGACCAGGGCGCGTTGGGTGTTGCCCCGCACGATCGAGTCGTCGACCACGACCAGCCGCTTGCCCTGGATGACATCGGGCAGCGGGTTCAGCTTGAGGCGGATGCCGAGCTGACGGATCGTCTGACTGGGCTGGATGAAGGTCCGCCCCACGTAGCCGTTCTTGACCAGACCGACGCCGTAGGTGATCCCGGACTCCTCGGCGTAGCCGATCGCGCTCGGGGTGCCGGACTCGGGCACCGGGATGACCAGGTCGGCCTCCACCGGGTGCTCGCGGGCCAGCTGGCGACCGATCTCCATCCGTACCGAGTGGACCCGGCGGTCGCGGATCGTGGTGTCGGGGCGGGCGAGGTAGACGTACTCGAAGAGGCATCCCTTGGGCGCCGGCTCGGCGAACTGCGCCGACTGCATGCCGTCCTCGTTGATCGCGACCAGCTCGCCCGGCTCGATCTCGCGGACGAAGGAGGCGCCGACGATGTCGAGCGCGGCGGTCTCGCTGGCCACCACCCAGCCCCGCTCCAGCCGGCCCAGCACCAGGGGACGGATCCCCTGCGGGTCGCGGGCGGCGTAGAGCGTGGTCTCGTCCATGTAGGCCAGGCAGAAGGCGCCCTTGAGCCGCGGCAGCACCTCGAGGGAGGCGTCCCAGAGGGAGCGGTCACCGTAGGTCGCCAACAGCGCGGTAACCAAGGAGGTGTCGTTGGTGGAGTCCTTGAGCGAGGCGTGCAGGTCGGGGAACTGCGCATGCTCGTGCGGGGTCGGGGTGGTCAGTTGGGTCTCGGCCTCCCGCTCGGTCAGCCAGTCGGCCAGTTCCTCGGTGTTGGTGAGGTTGCCGTTGTGACCCAGTGCGAGGCCGCCCGACTCGGTGGGACGGAAGGTCGGCTGGGCGTTGGCCCACACGCTCGCCCCCGTCGTCGAGTAGCGGGTGTGGCCGACCGCGAGGTGGCCCTTGAGCGAGCCCAGGGTGGCCTCGTCGAAGACCTGCGAGACCAGGCCCATGTCCTTGAAGACCACGATCCGGCTGCCGTTGGAGACGGCGACCCCGGCAGACTCCTGCCCGCGGTGCTGCAGCGCGTACAGGCCGTAGTAGGTGAGCTTGGCGACCTCTTCACCGGGTGCCCACAAGCCGAAGACCCCACACGCATCGCGTGGGCCCTTCTCGAGTTCATCGGCAGCGTCCAGACCGAGTGGCTCCTCGATCGGGGTCGGGGAGCCGGGGGGCTTCGGTGGTCCGTCGCAGTCGGCGGGTTGGGTGTCGTGGCGTCCGTCCGAGCGTGGCACGGGCCCCAGACTACCCTGACACTCCCCCGACATTCGTCCCGGAGGAGTGCGGCCGTCGGTGGGCGGCGATAGCGTACCGCCGTGGGCGAGTTCAGGATCCGTACGGTGGCCTCCCGTGCCGACGGTCGCACGCGGTTCTGGCCGCCGTGGGCCGCGCTGGCGGTGTGGGTGTTCGCCTGTGCCGCGATCTCGGCCGGGCTGGTCCATCTCTCGCCGCTGGTCTATCCCGGGATCCGGACCGAGCTGGTGCAACTGTTCCGCGCCGCGCCGATGCTGGCCGTCGGTGTCGTCCTGCTGGTCTTCCGCGACCCCAACCGGCGCCCCCACCTGGTGCTGGGTGGGCGGTTGACCTGGCGGGTGGTCGGCGTCACCACCCTGGCGGCCGTTGTCGGCGGGGTGGTGGTCGTGGTGAGCCTGGCCGCCCGCGACACCTGGCTGCACACCCGCACCACGCTGCCCGAGATCACCCCGCCGATGGTCCTGACCATCGCCGCCGCGATCGTGGTCGCCCTCTGCGAGGAGGTGGCCTGGCGTGGCTGGCTGCAGCCGGAGTTGGAGCAGTTCTGGGGCCCGCTGACCGCTGCCGTGGCGGTCGGGTTCACCTGGGGCCTGTGGTACGCGCTGATCCGGCGCCCGACCTTCGACTACGCGCTCGCCTTCGCCCTGATGGCCATCGCCCTGAGCATCGCGATCCGAGCCCTGGTGCTGGCGATCCCGGGCCACAACCTGATCGTCGGGGTGGCGATGCACGCTGCCCTCAACATCGGTCTGTGGGTCGCGCTGCCCGGCCGCGGCGAGGAGCCGATCACCGCCTGGGCGATGATGGCCGCGGCCTGGATCGTGGCGATCGCGCTGTGGTTGGCGTCCTGGTTCCGGCCGAGCCGGCCGCAGCCGCCGGTGGTCGGCGGCCTCACCGAGGAGGCGGCCGCCAGCGAGCTGTACGCCCGGGTGTCGACACCGGACGGTGAGGTGGTCGACACCGAGATGGTCGAGATCGGCGACGGCGTCTACGAGGTCGCCGAGGACGTCGAGATGGTCTGGGACGAGGACCACGGGACCTGGATCCCGGTCGAGGAGGTCACCGG
>DVLP01000334.1 GCA_018715445.1 Candidatus Avipropionibacterium avicola
TGTGCGCCATGATGCCGATGTTGCGGACCTTGGCCAGGTCAGTCAGGATGTCGACGGCCACGGGATTCAAACCTCTCGAAAAGTCGGGCGCGCCGCCCGGAGGGCGTACGCAGGACCGGGGTGACCGGTCCCTGTGCTCGGTGAGCTCTGCTCGGTGAGCTGGATGGGGTGGCGTCGGGCGGGCCGATCGGCCCGCCACTCGGCCAGCGTGCTGGATCGCAGGATGCGACGTTGCGCACGTCGGGAGACAGGGTTCTCAGACGTGCGCAACTCGATCACCAGCGGTAGTGGGCGAAGGCGCGGTTGGCCTCGGCCATCTTGTGGGTGTCCTCGCGACGCTTGACCGCCGCACCCAGACCGTTCGACGCGTCCAGGATCTCGTTCATGAGGCGCTCGGCCATGGACTTCTCGCGACGCTCACGGGCGAAGCTGACCAGCCAGCGCATCGACAGGGTGGTGGCGCGGGCCGGCTTGACCTCGATCGGCACCTGGTAGGTGGCACCACCGACACGGCGCGACTTGACCTCGAGGGAGGGGCGCACGTTGTCGAGGGCACGCTTCAGGGTCTGCACGGGGTCGACACCGGTCTTGGCCCGGGTGCCCTCCAGTGCGGTGTAGACGATGTTCTGGGCGATCGACTTCTTGCCGTCCACCAGCACCTTGCTCACCAGCTGCGAGACCAGCGGCGAGCCGTAGACGGGATCGACCAGGACCGGACGCTTCGGGGCGGGACCCTTGCGTGGCATTACTTCTCCTTCTTCGCGCCGTAGCGGCTGCGAGCCTGCTTGCGGTTCTTGACGCCCTGGGTGTCCAGCGTGCCTCGAACGATCTTGTAGCGGACACCGGGCAGGTCGCGAACTCGACCGCCGCGCACGAGCACCATCGAGTGCTCCTGCAGGTTGTGACCGACGCCGGGAATGTAGGCGGTGACCTCCATCGCGCTGGACAGGCGGACACGTGCCACCTTGCGAAGCGCCGAGTTCGGCTTCTTCGGCGTGGTGGTGTACACGCGGGTGCACACGCCGCGGCGCTGGGGGGATCCCTTGAGCGCAGGCGTGCTGGACTTCTTCACCTTGTCCTGGCGGCCCTTGCGGACCAGCTGCTGAATTGTGGGCACCGGCTGGTTCTCTTCCCTGTCGTGAATGTGCCTTCGTCCTGCGACTCCGGCATGTCGTGTGGCGTGCTGCCGCCCCATCACCGAGGATGTGGTGGGTGGCGACGGCTTGCCCATCCGAGCTCTCCTGCCCCGCACCCCTCCGATGTGGAGGAACCCCTCCGGTGAGGAGGAACGCCTTCGATGAAGAAGGACTGGCGCCGGGCACGCGCGTGAGCTCGGGCAAGCCCGAACACGCGCAGTAGCCTACTGCCCCCGCCCCCGATGGTCAAAAGCACCGGAACCGGTGACGATTCGGCCCCTGTACGGCGCGCTTGTCGCCGGATGTTCACCTGAACCGGTAACGATGGGTACGTGGTCACCGCGAACGACACCGCCCAGTCCGAAGCCACCGAGTCCGAAGCCACGCCAGCCCCCGGCCGCGTCATCGTCATCACCGGCGCCATGGCGGCTGGCAAGTCTGCCGTCGCGGAGCGGCTGGCGCTGCGCCTGCCCCGGTCGGCCCACGTCCGCGGCGATGCCTTCCGCCGGATGGTGATCAACGGTCGGGTGGAGATGACGCCACGCCCGGACCCGGCCGCCGAGGCCCAGCTCCGACTGCGCTACCGGCTGGCGGCCCACACCGCCCGTACCTATGCCGAGCACGGTTTCGACGCGATCGTGCAGGACGTCATCATCGGCGCCGACCTGGCCTGGTTCGTCGAGCTGCTGCCACCCGAGCGACGTCATCTGGTGGTGCTCTCCCCCACGGTCTCGGCCCTGCAGTGGCGCGAGGAGCAGCGGACCAAGGCCGGCTATGTGCACTTCTCGCCTGCGGTGATGGATGACGTGCTGCGCCGCGAGACCGCCCACATCGGTTACTGGCTGGACTCCTCGACCCAGAGCCCCGAGGAGACCGTGGACGACATCCTGGCCCACCTGGAACTGGCGCAGGTCTGACGCGCAGGCCCGCTCAGCGCTGGTCGAGCCGCTGCCGGGAGCGCACCAGATGACGCCGTACGGTGGCCGCCGCCAGGTCTGCGTCCTGCTCGGCCACCGCAGCGACGATCTCGCCGTGCTCAGCCACCACGACGGCGTGGCGCTGTCGATCCTGCTCGGCGGTGGCTGAGCGGAGCCGCTCAGGCGGCATCATCACCATCGCCGGGCCCAACTCATCGAGCGCCACCACGAACCGGCTGTTGCCGCTGGCGGCGGCCAGGCTGCGATGGAAGGCCCGGTCCGCCTCAAGGGCGTCGGCGGGCCGTACGGCCTCGGCGAAGCGGTCCGCGGCCCGCCGGAGTCGGTCCAGGTCCACAGCGGTACGCCGGCGGGCGGCCCAGCCGACGATGGCGACCTCCAGGGCCAGTCGCAGCTCCCACAGCTCACGGGCCTCCTCGGCGGTCCGAGGGGCTGGGCCCCGGCCGTGGCCGGCCGGTCGGGCGAGCACGAAGCTGCCCCGACCCCGTACCGACTCGACCAGGCCGGAGGCCCGCAGCTGCGACATCGCCTCGCGCACCACCGTGCGGCTGACGCCGTGGTCCTGGCTGAGCCGGGCCTCGGTCGGCAGCCGGTCGCCCGGACGGAGCTCGCCGCCGACGATCTGTTCGGTGATCCCGCGGACCACTCCGGTCGCCAGACCGGTCACGGTCGCTCGCCCACCTCGTGGCTGGCCCGGGTCCACGCCCGTGCCTGGTCGGTGAGGGTGATGCCGAGCCCGGGACGCTGCGGCAGCAGCATCCGGCCCGACTCGGTGCGCAGTTCCTCCTCGAACAGCGGGGCGAGCCAGTCGAAGTGCTCCACCCATCCGTCGCGGGGGTAGCTGGCGGTCAGATGGAGATGGATCTCCATCGCGAAGTGGGGGGCGAGATCGAGGTGAGCCTGGTCGGCCAGTGTCGCCAGGGACTGGAACGCGGTGATGCCGCCGATCCGGGGCGCATCGGGTTGGATCACGTCGCAGGACCGGTGCTCGATCAGCGCCCGGTGCTCGGCCACACTGGTCAACATCTCCCCGGTGGCGATCGGGGTGTCGACGGCAGCCGTGAGCTCGGCGTGACCGATGTGGTCATAGGCATCGAGCGGCTCCTCGATCCAGACCAGGTCGTACGGCTCGAGGGCGCGACACATCCGTCGGGCAGTGGCGCGGTCCCACTGCTGGTTGGCATCCACCATCAGGGCGATGTCGTCGCCGAGGTGCGACCGGACCCGTTCGACCCGGGCGAGGTCGACCCGCGCCTCGGGGTGTCCGACCTTGATCTTGATGCCGCCGATCCCGGCCTCCACGGCTCGGGTGGCGTTGTCACAGACCTCCTCGATGGGGGTGTGCAGGAAGCCGCCGGAGGTGTTGTAGCAACGGACACCGTCACGGTGGGCGCCGATCAGCTTGGCCAACGGCAGTCCAGCCCGGCGGGCCTTGAGATCCCACAGGGCGATGTCGATCGCCGCGATCGCCTGGGTGGACAACCCGGAGCGACCGACCGAGGCGCCCGCCCAGGTCAGCGCGGTCACCAGGCGCCCGATGTCATTGGGATCCTGGCCGATCAGGCCGTCGGCGATCTCGACCGCGTGGGCGTACTGTCCCGGACCTCCGGCGCGCTTGGAGTAGCCGAAGCCGACCCCCTCGTACCCCTGCTCGGTGGCGATCTCGACGACCAGCAGGACGACCTCGGCCATCGGCTTCTGGCGGCCGGTGAACACCTTGGCGTCACTGATTGCGGTCTCAAGGGGAAGCACCACCGACGACAACTTGACCCAGCGGATGCGATCGACCGGCTGCACCGGTGCAGGAGTGTGACCCATGGGCCAGATCATACAACTTGTTGAGTTGTCTGACAGCCTTGAATGTTTGACATCAGGGACCGGCCAGATATCTTGACATCAAGACATCTGCGGAG
>DVLP01000335.1 GCA_018715445.1 Candidatus Avipropionibacterium avicola
CGTCGTGTGCAACGACTGGTACAGGTTGAACTTCGGCATGGCGATGTAGTCCTTGAAGCGTCCCGGCAGCGGACGCCATCGCACGTGCATCACCCCGAGCGCGGCGTAGCAGTCGCGGGCCGACTCGACCAGGATCCGCAGCCCGACCAGGTCGTAGATGTCGGAGAACTCCCGACCACGCACCACCATCTTCTGGTAGATCGAGTAGTAGTGCTTCGGACGCCCGGTCACGGTCGCCTTGATCTTGGCGGCCTTCAGATCGGTACGGACCTGCTCGATCACCCGGCTGAGGGTGGCCTCCCGTTCGGGGGCGGACTCGGCCACGAGGTGCACGATCTCGTTGTAGATCTTGGGATGGATGGTGGCGAAGGCCAGGTCCTCGAGCTCCCACTTGACGGTGTTCATGCCCAGGCGGTGGGCCAGCGGGGCGTAGATCTCGAGCGTCTCGTTGGCGATCCGGACCTGCTTGTCCGGTCGCAGGTGGTAGAGGGTGCGCATGTTGTGCAGCCGGTCGGCCAGCTTGATGACCAGCACCCGGATGTCACGGGCCATGGCCACGATCATCTTGCGCAGCGTCTCGGCCTTGGCCGCTTCGCCGTACTTCACCTTGTCGAGCTTGGTGACCCCGTCGACGAGCTGGGCGACCTCGTCACTGAAGTCACTGCGCAACTGGTCCAGGGTGTACGGGGTGTCCTCCACCGTGTCGTGCAGCAGGGCCGCGCACAGGGTGGCCTCGGTCATGCCGAGCCCGGCCAGGATGGTGGCCACCGCCAAGGGGTGGGTGATGTAGGCGTCACCGCTCTTGCGGAGCTGACCGGCATGCATCTGCTCCGCGATCCGGTAGGCGCGTTCGATCACCGCCAGATCGGCCTTGGGGTGGTTGGCGCGGATCGCGGTGTAGAGCGGCTCCAGCTCGGCGACCGCTGCCCGCCCGGCCGTGCCGAGTCGGGCGAGACGATGGCGCATCCGGACGCGGGGTGCCTCCGGGCCGGTGGTGAGCCGGACAGGCAGGCCGACTGCGGCCGTGCCCTCACCTGCCGGGGACTCGGGTGAACCCGCCGTCCCCGGGGTGGAGCCTGGCGTCGGCACGCTCATGGACCCCTCCTTCGTCACCCGTCCTCGCCCGGGCGAGCACTCAGTCTAGACCGAGCAAGGCGGTTCGCCAGTCGTGCCGTACGGTCAGGATGTCGCGACCGGATCCGGGTCGGGGATCTCCTCGGGCTTGTAGCGTGGCAGTCGGCTGGCAGGCACGATCGCGACCGCGCTCACTGCCGCCAGGATCAACAGCCCGAGCCGTAGGGCACGCAGCCGCGCCTGTTCGTTGAGGGCGATCGCGGCGTCCACCTGACCGGGGTCGGCCGAGGTGGTGGACTCGAGGAGCTCACGCAGGTCGTCATTGCTCACGAAGTTCACGTTGTCGAGGTCGACCTGGGAGACCAGCTCCGGCGGCAGCTCCGGATGCTCGACCGCCGCACGGCCGACACTCACCCCCAGCATGCCGACCAGCAGGGCTCCGGACACCGCCGTACCGACCGCTGAGGCGAGGTTCTGCGTGGTGCCGCGCAGGGAGCCGACGTCACCGGCCAGCTCCACCGGGGCCGCGGTCACCAGCACGTTGAACACCAGCGTCACCAGGGCACCCTGACCGATGCCGAACACGATCAGCCCGAGGATGGTCGGCAGGGTCTCCCAGTTGTTGGTGACCACGAAGGCCAACCAGCACAGGGCCACCGTCGTCAGGCAGAAGCCGAACACCCCGATGATGCGGGGCGGATACCTGCGGTAGAAGCGGACCACCAGCGTCGCGGTGATGAACACCGTCAGGTTGAACGGCATCATCGCGATCGAGGTGTCGAACGGCGTACGACCCTGCACGATCTGGATGTAGAGCGGGATCGTGAAGTTCACGAAGCCCTCCATCCCCACGATGATGAACATGGCGAACACCGCCGCGCGTTCCTGCCCCGAGCCGATGATGCTCAGGTCGACCAGGGTGGGACGACCGGCCCTGGTCCGGGCGCGGGTCCAGACCCAGAAGAGTTGGATGAAGACAATGCCGAGGACGACCAGCACCGGAGCCGGCGACAGACCAAGGATCGCGAACGGTGCCGCGTCAGTTGCGGTCACCAGACCCCAGCCGTTGAGGTTGTTGAATCCCATCGTCAGCGCAACGATCGCGACGCCGATCAGCACCGCACCCACCAGGTCGATCCGGACCTCGGGATTGCCGTGGTCACC
Organism: Candidatus Avipropionibacterium avicola; assembly: GCA_018715445.1. Taxonomy (GTDB): domain Bacteria; phylum Actinomycetota; class Actinomycetes; order Propionibacteriales; family Propionibacteriaceae; genus Avipropionibacterium; species Avipropionibacterium avicola. The sequence goes on from DVLP01000335.1 coordinate 2,239, forward strand.
CCGCAACCGGAAGCTCAGCAGGAAGACCGCGGCCGCGATCGCCAGGACCACCACGAAGACCGGGCGCCAACCGATGAGGGTGCCCAGGGTGCCGCCGATCAGGAAGGCGCTGACCCCCGAGATCGCCCGGGCCGAGCCGAGGCTGCCGATCGCGGTCGCCTGTTGTGGGCCGTGGTAGTTCTCGGCGATCAGCGCGACCAGGGCGGGGACGATGATGGCGGCCGAGGCACCGGCGAGCAACTGGCCGCCGATCACGAATCCCACGGTCGGCCCGACGATCATCAGCAGCGCCGATCCGGCGAACAGGGCCACCACGCAGCGGAACATCAACACCCACCCGACCCGTTGGCCGAGCT